>CAIKZP010000196.1 GCA_903831935.1 uncultured Bacteroidota bacterium
ACACTGGAGCCAAAGGTGATACAGGTGCAACTGGCGCAACGGGTGACACTGGAGCCAAAGGTGATACAGGTGCAACTGGCGCAACAGGCGACACTGGAGCCAAAGGTGATACAGGTGCAACTGGCGCAACAGGCCTAGATGGACTTCTTAGCCCTTTAACAATTTCCTCAGAGTTAATTAGCGGAGGTGCCATATTTGATGGTAAAACCCCTAAAACAATAGGAATTCAATTAGGATCTGTTACTAATGATATGATTTCAAATACTGCTGTAAAAACTTTATCTGGAACAAATACTGGAGATGAAACTACTGCTAGCATTTTATCAAAAATTGGAGTATTGCCAATAGCTAATGGTGGCACAGGTGCTTCTGATCCTGCTACTGCAAGAGCTAATTTAGGTCTTAGTGATTTTGCTACTGCAACAAATCTTGCATTAAAAGTTAATATCAGTGATACTGCTTTAATGTTAAATCCTTATCTATTGAAAATAACAGGAAATGCAGACCAATTATTAAACGCTTCTGGTACTAATATTACTGCACCAACAGCAATTGGTCAAGTACTTACTTCGAATGGACCAGGTATAGCACCATCATGGGTAGCTCAACCAGCAAATATAAAAAGTATAGTTCAAGTAACAGGATCATATATCATTCTTGCCACTGATTATTCTGTTTTAATTGATGCAACTTTAGGAGCTACTGTTACGTTACCTTCTGCAACTTTAAATAATGGACGAATAATTGTTATTGGAAAAGTAGATGAATCAAATGGTGTATTAACATTTAGTAGTCCAATTAAACAATCAATTAAAACTAGTATAACAACAGTTAATTATTTAGTGACATTCACATTACAAAGTGACGGTACAAATTGGTGGATTATTAGCAGAAATTAAAAGATTATTTTTAAGATATTTAATATGAAAAAACTTATTTTATTCACGCTCATTTTGACTTCTATTAATGAGTCAGTTTTTGCACAAAAAGTTTTAAAACTTGGCGACAATACAGGTAGTATTAACAGCTCGGCATTATTAGATTTAGAATCTAGTACTTCTGATAAAGGAATTTTATTGCCTAGAGCTGATTTAACAAAAATTACAAATCCTGTAAAAGGTTTTGTTGCTTATAATACGGGAAGTGTTACATATCCAAATCAAGGTTTATATATTTATGATGGAACAAATTGGATTCAAATAATAGCAAATGGTGGTACTGGGATTTTAGGTATTCCAAATGGAGGAACTGGAGTTTCATCAGTTACTACAAATCCAACTGCTACTTCATTTGCTGGATGGGATGCTAATAAAAACTTAAGCGCAAATAATTTAATTCAAGGATACGCTACTACAACAAATGCAGCAACAACAACTACATTAACTGTTGCATCAGCAAACCTACAATTCTTTACAGGTACAACAACACAAACTGTTCAATTACCTGTTGTAACTACATTAGTTAATGGAATGCAATTTACTATTGTGAATAATAGTAATAGTTTAGTTACTGTAAAAACTTCTGGGTCAGTAACTGTTCAAGCATTAGCAAGTAACACACAATTAATAATCACTTGCATTAACACTGCTGGTGGAACAGGAACTGCATCATGGAGTTGGAACTATTTTGGTTCAACAGTTGGCGTTCCTTACACTGGTGCAATTACAGCCGTAAATTTAGGTACAAATACACTTGCAAGTGGTGCAATTACAAGTAGTGGAATTGTATCAGGAACGCAGTTAACTTCTACAATTGCTAATGGTACTGCACCTTTAATTGTAACTTCTTCAACTGCAGTTGCTAATTTAACAGCAACCAATTCTGTAAATGTTGGAATTACAAATAATACAGCTACTTCTACTTCTGTATACCCAACTTTTGTATCAGCAACAACAGGTAATTCAAACATACAAACATCGAATCCAAACCTATCTTTTGTTCCAAGCACTGGTATTTTATCTGCTACTAAATTTTCAGGAACTGGTGCAACACTTACAGGCTTAACAAGTGGAGCCTCTACTGATAGTGTTGTAACAATTAATGCAGCTGGGGTATTGAATAAAAGAGATATGTATAATAACAAATCTTATTATACCATTAATCAATCTGCTGATAGTTCTTATTTTACTATTCAATCAATTAATGGACTACAAACTGATACAGTAAAAATATTAGTTACTGCAAATGGAGTGAGTTATGTTCCATATACTCAAGCCGATTCAGATGTTGATTTAGGAATTCACTCAATTTCTGCGAATTCATTTATTAAATCTGGTGGTACAAATACACAGTTTTTAAAAGCAGACGGAAGCATTGATGCAACTACCTATTATCCTACTACAAACCCGAATGGATATTTAACAGCTGCTACAGCCGCAGGTATAAGTATTACGGGAAATGCAGCAACAGCAACATCAGCAACTAATGTTACAGGAAATGTTGCCATTGCTAATGGTGGTACTGGAGCCTCTACAGCCTCTGCAGCTTTAACAAATTTAGGAGCAGCTGCAATTGCATCTCCTACATTTACAGGAACACCTACATTGCCTACAGGAACTATAGGTGTGACTCAAACAGCTGGTAATAATACTACCGCTTTAGCAACAACTGCATTTGTTAATTCAGCAGTTACTGCAGGATCTGCATTCAATAAAATAACTTCAGGAACAAATGCAACTGCAGCAATGATAATAGGTACTGGAAGTTCATTAACAACTAGTGGAACAGGTACAATAAATGCAACAACTTCAACAAATATTTCAGGAGGTAATAATACAACTTTACTCGGTTCAATTCCATATCAATCAAATACAAACACAACTACACTCCTTTCTCCAAATACAACAATTACAAAAAAATATCTTTCCCAAACAGGAAATGGAACAAATGGAGCAGCACCAACTTGGTCTAGTTTATCATTAGCTGCAACTGATATTACAAGTGCAACAGGTTTTACCGGAACTCCATCCGCAACAACATATTTAAGAGGAGATAATACATGGGCAACCATTAGTAGTGGAAATACAACAAATGGATTGACAATTAACAATAGTGGTACTGGCGCTGCAAGTGGATCTGTTTTTAATGGCAGTGCTGCTCAAACAATAAGTTATAATAGTATTGGAGCAAGCCCTCTAGCAGGATCTAGTTCATTAACTACTACAGGCACAATTAGTTCAGGAATTTGGAATGCAGGTGATGTTACAAGTAGTGGCGCCATAACTGGTAACACTATTGTAAAATCTGGTGGTACAGCTACTCAAATTTTAGCTGCTAATGGTTCTATTTTAACTGCTGGTACTAATATCACAATTTCTGGTGGTACCATCTCTGCATCTTTATCAGGTAGTGGAATTTCTGGAACTGGTACTGTTCAACAAGTACCTTATTTCAATACCGCAACTACACTAGCAGCTGCAACAAATTTAGGAATTGCTGCTTCTTCTGGAAACGTATTAATAGGTACCACCTCAGATGTTGCAGGAACTTTATTAAGTGTAGTAGGCACAACATCACTTAATGGCAAAGTTACTTTAGGTGCAGGTACAACTGGTTATGCTCCTATGCAATTCACTACTTCAAGCGCTGCATTATTAAGTTCCCCAATACAAGGTTCTTTAGAAATTGATAATACTGGAATTCCATATTATACGCATGCAGCTGCATCAAGAGGTGTAATAGATGCAGAGCAATTTATTGCTTTATCAAATCCTAATACTTTAATAAGTCAAACAGGAGCACAAAAAATATTTAATGCTACAACAAATGGAGGCTTAACAGTACAAGCAAATACAACTTATTTCTTTGAATGTTTTTATTCGTTATCTAATCTATCTAATTCTAATGGTGGATTTGGGTTCTTTGGATTTGCATTAGGGGGCGATGCAACAATTACTTCTCTCGGATGGCATTCCTCAGGAATTAAGACTAATAATTTAACTACTGCAGCAATAATGCAAACCACATACAATACTACTAACTCTAATACAGTTCTAGTATCTAGCTCAAATTCAACATTTGGAATAATGAGATGCTGGGGAATTATTAGAGTGAATGGTGCAGGAACAATTATTCCGCAAGTATCATTAGGAATTGCTGCTCCAGCAATAGTTGGCGCTAACAGTTATTTTAGAATTGTTCCAGTAGGGAGTGGCGGGGTAACGAATGTTGGTAATTGGAACTAATAAATTATTTTAAATTCATTGATTGAAAAATAAAATAAGTAATTGATTCAAATAAATATTATGAAAAAAATACTTTTTGCTTTCGCAATTTTAATTTCTTTAGCATCATTTGCTCAAAACAAAACAATCACATTAAAAGTGCCTCAAAGTACAGGGATGGCTGGAATTCCAAGTATTTCTGCTGGTCAAACATTAACATATAATGGCACTGCTTGGGTTGGTGTTACACAATACTCTGCTACAAATAATTTAAATGGTAGTTACACTACAGGCTCACCTTATATAATACCTACACTTACTGGCATTGTAAATGTTTATGTATTTACTGTAGGGAATGCAACAAACTATGTTACTTTACCAACTCCTTCCAGTAATAATGGAAGAACTATTGTTTTGAAACCTAGTTATACTACAACAGGAACAACCTTTAAATTAATTGGACTTGTAGATGGAGTTGGAACAGCATTTACTTCAGGCGCTCCATACACACCTAATAATGGAGGTACAGAATTTAATATCACTTTAGTTTGTAATGGTTCCCATTGGTGGGTAACAACCACTAGATAAAAAATATTTTAATTTCTTATCTCTATTCAATTATCTCATTTAATTTATCCACCCTTTTCGTCCCCGCATACAACTCATATTCCAATAACCTGCAATCAATCGTTGCATTATAAAACTCAATTCTTCTACTTGGTTTTAAACGAATTTTTTTGGCTAAATCTAAGTTGCCTGTAAACACATATCCCGTATAACCGCGGCATTTATTTTTTAAGAAATCTCCCATGCGCGCATAGGTAGCATTCAATTCTATTTCATCGCCCAAACGTTCGCCATACTCTGGATTGAACATGATTACAGCGCCTTCTGCTGTTGGAATTGAGGTTGATTCAAAATCACAAACTTCAAAATCTATCAAGTGCTCCACTCCTGCTACTGATGCATTTATTTTTGCTATTTCAATGGCTTTATCACTCAAGTCAGATGCGATAATTTTTAATGCTGGTATATCAATTATTTGCTCATTTAATAGCGCTCTTTGTTTGGTATACATTGCTGATTCGTATCCTAACAAATGCATAAACGAATAATTATTGCGTAGTAATCCTGGCACCCTATTCGTGGCAATTAATGCTGCTTCTATGGCTAGTGTTCCTGAGCCACACATTGGATTTATAAAGGGCGCTGTTTTATTCCATTTAGTTGATAAAATTGTTGCTGCTGCCAATGCTTCTAACATTGGTGCTTTACCCGGTAATTTTCGGTATCCGTGTTTGGCTAGTGTTTCTCCTGAAGTATCTAAAAAAACTTCTGCTTCTTCGTGCTTCCAAAATAAATATACTACTGCTCCAGACAATTCAGATCCTGTTGATGGACGCTGTTCTGTTGCTTCACGCATGCGATCTACTACGGCATCTTTCACACGCAAATTGGCAAATAAATTTGTTTGTATGGTAGGATGAAACACATTACTGGTTACTGAAAAATAACCAGTAGGCGCAATCAATTCTTCCCAATGTATGGTAACTAATTGTTTGTATAATTCGTCGGGATCATTACAGATAAATGCTTTCAACGAATACATTACCTGACTAGCACATCGTAAATTTAAATTCAGTCGAATACAATCTTCTACAGTACCAGTTAATTCAACACCTGTTTGAAATACGCGATCTACCGTAAATCCTAACGCAATTACTTCTTTTTGCAACGCATTTGCGAGCCATTTATGACAGGTGATGATAATTTTTCGATTGGTAGTAAATACTTGCATAACAACAAACTTAAGTCAATCTAAAAAATCCCTTCTATTTATTTAGATAAAAGAGTAATTTGAACCTGAAATCAGCCATTAAATCATTCAAATTATACCACTATGGATAAACGTAGTTTTTTAAAAGGTCTTACACTTGCAGGTTTAAGTGTTCCTTTATCTGCCAAATCTATTGAATCTTTAATGAGTTATGCTAGCAATAAAAAACCTAGCGAATTAGCCATGGATGAGGCTTTTTGGGAGGGAATTAAGGGTAAGTACCGCCTAAAACCAGACTATATTAACCTTGAAAGTGGTTACTACAATATTTTACCACAAGAAACTTTAGAGAAATTCATTGAACATATTCGCGAAGTAAATTTACATGGCGCTTATTATATGCGTACAGTTCAGTTCGATAATAAAAAAATAATGGCCAATAAAGTGGCTAAAATTGCGGGTTGTAGCACCGATGAATTAATCCTTACACGAAATACAACCGAATCGCTTGATATGGTTATTGGTGGCCTTCATTGGCAGGCTGGCGATGAAGCTATTATGGCCGAACAAGATTATGGTGCGATGCTTGATATGTTTAAACAAGTGAGTAGAAAACATGGCACTATCAACAAAATATTATCTGTTCCAAATCATCCAAATTCCGACGATGAAATTGTTCAGTTATATGCCAATGCCATCACACCAAAAACAAAACTGTTAATGGTGTCGCACATGATTAATATTACGGGGCATATACTACCCGTTCAAAAAATTTGCGATATGGCGCATGCCAAAGGAGTTGAAGTACTGGTAGATGGCGCCCATGCTTTTGCACATTTTCAATACAATATTTCAGACCTTCATTGCGACTATTATGGTGCGAGTTTACACAAATGGTTGAGTGTTCCTTTGGGTGTAGGTATGCTATATGTTAAAAAAGAAAACATTAAAAAAATATGGCCTTTATTAGCCGATGGAAATTTAGACTTGAATGATATTAGCAGATTAAACCATTTGGGCACGCATCCTGTGCATACCGATTTAGCCATTGCCGATGCGGTTGATTTTTACGAAAAATTAGGGCCTGAAAATAAAGAAGCAAGACTTAAATATTTACAACAATACTGGACTAGTAAAGTACGCAATCATGGCAATGTGATAGTGAATACACCTGTTGACCCTAAACGTTCTTGCGCTATTGCCAATGTAGGTATTAAAGGAATGGCTCCTGGATTATTAGCCGAAACTCTTTTAAAGAAATATAAAATTTACACCGTAGCTATTGATGGTGCAAATGTTCATGGTTGCAGAATTACGCCGAATGTATTTACATCGCCCAAAGAATTAGATGTTTTGGTTAAAGCGCTATTGGAGTTAGGATAATGTTTTTAAAAGCGCTGTAATTCAATAAATGCAATCTGTTCAGGGCAAAAAAAAGCCTCCCAGAATTAACTGAAAGGCATGTACCTTAGGGAGTACGTAATTATAATTAGTTATTGTTAATTCGATCTCTGTTTAATTGTCTTTGACTTACTTTTTTGGCTGGATGAAGCACATACATTAAAACCGCAAAACCAGCGTAGAATAATAGCATCTCGTTCATTTCTTATGTTTTAGTTTGATTGTTTGTTTACATTGTAAAAGAACTACTTAAAATAGCTACAGAAAATACCAAGTACTGGGTATTTTTGAAGGAAAGGGCGTAAATTTGCCTATCGTATATTAGGAAATAGGAAAAATGCAAGAGAAATTAAAGGAGTTCGCTAAAATATTTGATGGTGATTTTTATTTTGATACTACCATGCGTACCCTATACGCCACAGATGCATCGGCTTACAGAGAAATGCCTTTGGCTGTTGCCATACCCTACAATGATGGCTCCATTAAGCAATTAATTCAATTTGCACACGAAAACAATACGGCTTTAATCCCTAGAACTGCGGGCACTTCATTGGCAGGACAAGTTGTTGGAAACGGCATAATAGTAGATGTATCGAAGCATTTTACCAAAATATTAGAAGTTAACGAAAAAGAGCACTGGGTACGTTTGCAGCCTGGCGTAATTCGCGACGAACTAAACCTTCATTTAAAACCTTTTGGGCTATTCTTTGGGCCTGAAACCTCTACTGCTAATCGTGCGATGATTGGTGGTATGGTGGGTAATAATTCTTGCGGATCTAACTCTGTTGTTTATAGAAGTACACGTGAACATTTATTAGAAGTAAAAACCATTTTGAGTGATGGTACTGAAGCTTGCTTTAATACCATTTCAATAGATGATTTTCACAACAAATGCGAAGGCAATAATTTAGAATCAAACATCTACCGTTCAGTGCGGTCTATGTTAAGTGATTATAATAACCAAGTAGAAATTAGAAAAGAGTTTCCAAAAAAATCGGTAGAACGTAGAAATACAGGATATGCTATTGATGTGCTTTTAGACTCCGCTCCTTTTACTGCTGGCGAACAAGATTTTAATTTTTGTAATTTAATTGCAGGATCAGAAGGCACGCTTGCTTTTATTACAGAAATCAAATTAAACCTTGTTCCTATTCCACCAAAAGAAATTGGTTTACTCTGTGTGCATTTTAATTCTATAGACGAATCTTTACGTGCTAATTTAATTGCACTCAAATACAAACCAAGTGCCAGTGAATTAATTGACCATTATATTTTAGAATGCACCAAAGACAATATTGAACAAAGTAAAAATCGTTTTTTTGTTCAAGGAGATCCTGGCGCAATTTTGGTAATTGAATTTGCTAGAACGAATAGAGAAGCTATTATTGCTATTGCTAAAGATGTGGAGAATGATATGCGCGAAGCAGGATTGGGTTATCATTTTCCATTATTGTTTGGAGCCGATACCAAAAAAATATGGACGCTTCGTAAAGCAGGATTGGGTTTATTAAGTAACCTTCCTGGCGATGCTAAAGCAGTACCTGTTATTGAAGACACCGCTGTTGATGTAAATGATTTACCAGCATATATTCGTGATTTTAATGAAATACTTACCAAGCACGGATTGCATTCGGTACACTACGCCCACGCGGGTTCTGGCGAAATTCATTTAAGACCTATTATCAACTTAAAAACTGTTGAAGGCAATCAATTATTTAGAACCATTGCCGAAGAAATTGCTACCCTAGTAAAAAAATACAATGGCTCATTAAGTGGCGAGCACGGTGATGGCAGATTAAGAGGCGAGTTCATAGAACAAATGGTAGGAACTAAAAACTACCAACTGCTAAAAGAAATTAAAAATATTTGGGATCCCAAACATATTTTCAATCCTAATAAAATTGTAGATACGCCATCAATGAATACGATGCTGCGTTACACACCGGGTCAACAAACACCTAGCTTCCCTACTGTTTTCAGGTACCATAACCAAGATGTATTGCAACATGCCGAACAATGTAATGGTTCGGGCGACTGCCGCAAAACAGCGCTATCTGGTGGCACCATGTGTCCATCGTTTATGGCTACTAGAAACGAAAAAGATACTACAAGGGCAAGAGCAAATATTTTACGAGAATTTTTAACGCATTCCAATAAAATAAATCGCTTCGATCATAAAGAAATTTATGAAGTGATGGATTTGTGTTTGAGTTGTAAAGCTTGTAAATCGGAATGTCCTTCTAATGTAGATGTAGCCAAATTAAAAGCCGAGTTTTTACAACAATACTACGATGCCAATGGCGTGCCTTTTAGGTCGAGAATGATTGCGCAATTTGCCACTGTTTCTAAATTAGGATCTATAGCACCAAGTATTTATAACTTTTTTCAGACCAATAAATTCTTGAGTACCCTGGTTAAAAAAACAGTTGGTTTTGCTGTTGAAAGATCAATGCCTTTATTGCATACCATCACTTTAAAAAATTGGTTAACCAAACATAAAAAACAAACGCAAACAAGTAATGCCAAATTGGTGTATTTGTTTTGCGATGAATTCACTAATTATAACGACACCCAAATTGGCATCAAAGCCATTTTATTATTAGAGAAATTGGGTTACGAAGTTGTAATACCTAATCACGTAGAAAGTGGCAGGGCAAGGCTTTCGAAAGGTTTAATTAGAGATGCAAAGAAAATTGCTTCAAAAAACGTGGCCTTATTGCACCCTATAATTAATGCAGAAACGCCTTTAATTGGTATTGAACCTTCAGCTATATTAACTTTTAGAGACGAGTATCCAGACTTAGTAGATGATGCGCAATTAGCTGATGCAAAAGCTTTATCTAAAAACGTTTTTTTAATTGATGAATTTATTGCTGCTGAAATTGGCAAAGGAAATATTCAATCCAATTCATTTACACAAGCAACAAAAACCATTCAATTACACGGCCACTGTCAACAAAAATCAATTTCATCAGTAGACCATTCTGTAAAAATATTATCATTACCTACTAACTATTCTGTACAAGTAATTCCTTCTGGATGCTGCGGAATGGCTGGCTCTTTTGGATACGAAAAAGAACACTACCAATTATCGCAACAAATTGGAGAACTGGTATTATTTCCAGCAGTGCGCAAACAAGATGCTGCCGTTATTATTGCTGCACCTGGCACTAGCTGTAGACACCAAATTAAAGATGCTACTGATAGAAAAGCATTGCACCCTGTAGAGGTATTATTTGAGGCGCTTAATTAATAGTACCTATGGAATTTCAAATACAACCAATTACAGTATCAGCAGCAGCAGCACTTTCTAAATTAGCCATTAGTATTTACAAACAACATTATTTACACCTCTGGAATGAAGGCGGTGCCGATTGGTATATGCACCAATACGCATATTCGATTGATGTGCTAACAGCTGAATTAAATGACCAAAATAACCAGTACTATTTTGTTTGCGAAAACAATATTCCCTTTGGCTATTTAAAACTTAAACTATCTTCTGAATTAGCCAATAATGCTTTAGAAATAGAAAGAATCTATCTCAACAAAACCCATATAGGCAAAGGGATTGGCAAAGAATTAATATTGTTTGCTGAATCAATTGCTATAGCGCAAAAGAATAACAACTTAGTATTAAAAGCAATGGATTCTAGCAAAGACGCAATTACATTTTATGAAAAAATGGGCTTTGAAATTATTGCGCGTTCAAGGCTAAGTTTCGAATTAATGAAACCTGCATTTCGTGGTATGGTTACACTTCAAAAAAACATTCACTAAATTAATCTGTTGCAATTAATTGAATGCCTGTTTTTGTAAAGGCAATTTTTTGTTGCTTATACAATCCGCCAATAGTCATTTTAAATACTTTCTTGCTCATTCCAAAGAAATCGTAAATCT
>CAIKZP010000197.1 GCA_903831935.1 uncultured Bacteroidota bacterium
GCGTCTTCTATTTATGGAACTAAAGGAGCAAATGGAGCCATTTTAATTACCACATCTCGTGCAAAAGTACAAGCAACAAAAATTGATTTCGGTTCTTACCTTGGCGTAAACCAAGCGCCAAATAATTTACCTGTAATGAATTCAAAAGACTACAGGGTTTATTTAAATGAAATGTTACAAAGCAAAGGAATGACAAGTACTGATATAGCAGCACTTCCTTACATGAATGATAACGCAAATACCAATACACAATATCCTACTTACCATAACGAAACAGACTGGCAGCAAAAAGTATTGCAAAATAGTTTGAGTCATAATTACTTTTTAAAAGTTACTGGTGGAGATAATATAGCAACATACGGTTTGAGTATGGGTTATATGAAGAACGAAGGTATTGTAACAGGTACCGATTTAACGCGCTACAATATGCGTTTTAATGCAGAGTTTAATTTCAGCCAGCGCTTTAAAGGTTTCTCTAATTTTGCTTACACTTACAACGAACAAAATTTAAAAGATCAAGGAATTTCTAATAAAACAGCTCCTATTTATTTGTCATTAGTTAAAGCGCCATTCTTAACTGACCATGTGGTAAATAGTGCAGGAATTGTAAGTCCTAATTTAGCTGATGCAGACGTATTAGGAATCAGTAATCCTTCGGCAGTAATTGAACTGATGAAGAATTACAATAAATACTATCGATTTGCAGGATCTGTAGGTTTCTCTTTTGAAATCAGTCCAAGACTAAAAGCAAATACCATTATTGGTGTAGTGTATGATAAGGTTCGTGAAAATATTTTCGTACCAAGTATTGGCGTAGTAAAAGACACACTTAACAATGCCATTGCTAACAATAGATTAGGAACACAAGTAAAAAGATTGTCATCTATTTTTAATGATACTTATTTAGAATACAATAACAAACTAAGTACTAATAATAAATTCACTGCAAGAGCAGGTGTACGTTATCAAAACAACAAAGCAGAGCAAGATTTTGCTCTAGGTTTTAATTCTGCAACAGACGAATTAGTAAGTGTGCAAAACGGTTTAACAGCCCTTCGTCAAGTAGGTGGAGGAATTGGCAATTGGAATTGGATGAATATTTATGCCAATGCAGACTATGCTTATAAAAGCAAATTCTTCTTGTCATTTAATATGGCTGCAGATGCATCATCAAGATTTGGTGCAGCAGTACAAGAAGGCATTGCTGTTAATGGTGTAAGAATGGCATTGATGCCTTCCCTATCAACTGCTTGGTTAATATCTTCAGAAAAGTTCATGGCTAAATCTGGTATTAATTTATTGAAACTTCGAGCATCCTACGGATTAAGTGGAAATGATGATATAGGTAACTATACTAGTAGACAAACCTATGGTTCACAAAACTTATTAGGTATGCAAGGATTGGTTCGTACAGGAATTGCTAATCCACAATTGCAATGGGAAACCAGTAAAAAAATAAATGCAGGAATTGATTTTGCTATTTTAAACGAACGCTTATCAATTAGTTTAGATGCCTATCAAAACACTACCTCGAATATGCTTGTTTACCAAGACTTGAATACAACAACTGGATTCAGTTCTGTAATAACAAACGGTGGCAGTATGCAAAACAACGGTATTGAACTAAGCGTAACTGCGCGCGTGATAAATAAAAATTCATTTAAATGGGATTTAGGTTTTAATATCAGCAAAAACAAAAGCAATATCATATCAGTACCCAATGGTCAATTCACTACCAATTACGCAGGTGCTACCATTATAACTGCAAATGGACAAGATGCCAACTTGTTTTATGGTTATGTTGCCAAAGGCGTTTTTGCAACAGATACAGAAGCAGGTGCCGCTAATTTGAGTAAGAAAAATGCAAATGGAACCTTCTCGAATTTCAATGCTGGAGATATTCGTTTTGCAGATTTAAATGGCGATAAAATAATAGACGAGAATGATCGCCAAGTAATAGGCAATCCTAATGCAGACTTTACAGGAGGCATTACAAATAAAATTATTTACAAGCGTTTTGAATTGAATGCGCTATTCACTTTTAGCAAAGGCAATGATGTATACAATTACATGCGCTACCGTTTAGAATCTATGGCAGGTGTAGAAAATCAATTATCTGCAGTAAATAATAGATGGCATGGATTGGGTCAAATAACAGATATGCCAAAAGCAACATTTGGAGATCCAATGGGCAATAGCAGATTCAGTAATCGTTGGATAGAAGATGGCTCTTATTTCCGTTTGCGTTCTATTTCATTACAATATTATATTCCATTAAAATCAGGTGTATTACACAATGCAACTATTTATGCAACAGGTACTAACCTATTTACTTTAACCAAGTACAAAGGATACGATCCTGAATTTAGTGCAGCAACTAGCATTTTTGCACAAGGAATTGATACCGGTTTAGACCCACAATTCAAGAGTGTGATTTTTGGTGTTCGTTTTGGATTATAATAATAGTTATTAGATAAAAGAATTCTTAAAATAAGATAGTATGAAAAGGTTTTTTATTAAATATTGTTTGCTAGTAGTTTTGGGAGCAACCGCTTTCTCTTCTTGCAAAAAAACATTCGACCTACTTCCTCAGGCCCAATTAGATGCTAGTCAAATGTATCGTAACGTATATGATGCAGATGCCGCTATTGTTGGTTTGTATGGCAAATTCACCAGTTTAGCAGAGCGTTATATTGTGCTAAATGAATTACGCGGAGATATGCTAGAGTATACCGATAATGCAGATGAATATTTGCGTCAAATTAGTACCCATAGTGTTACTGCCGAAAATCCATATGCCAATCCAAGACCATTTTACGAATTGATTGTAAATTGTAATGACGTGTTGAAAAATTTCAACAGCATGCATGATGCAAAAAAAATGAAAGAAAATGAGTTTCAAGAACGCTATTCAGATGTACTTTTTTTACGTAGTTTCTTATACTTACAATTAGGTATTCACTACGGAACTGTGCCTTATGTAACTGATGCTTTGGCAACATTAGACGACATTAATAACGAAAGTAAATTTCCTAAATTAACTTTCAATGTTTTATTAGATAGTTTAATCAATGTATCTGAAAGGGCTACTTATAAAGACGAATACGCTAGTTCAAGTACACTTGCTGTTACTGTTGATGGCTACCCTACTCAAAAATGGTTTGTTAATAAAAAAGTGGTTTTAGCCGATTTAAATTTATGGAAAGGAAATTATGTACAAGCAGCAAGTTATTATAGACAAGTAATGGAAACGGGTACTGTAGGCACCGTAAATGGATCTTATTATTCAATGTACAAAGTTGGTTGGGATAGCAATGGCGATATTGACCATTATATTACTTATTCAAGAGCAGGTGATGCATCTACTTTAGTTACCAATTCACAATGGCGTATAATGTTTGAGTTACCAACCACTACAGAAGGCTTTAGAAGAGAGTGGGTTTGGGCAATTCCATTCGACAACAAATTCAAACCAGAAAATCCATTTGTAAAATTGTTCTCAAATATTGGCGGAAGCTATTTAGTAAAACCATCAAAAAATGCCACAGATATGTGGAATAATGAGCAACAAAAATCTGCGAGTGCTGCAACCGGAACTCCAGGTATTCCTTATGATGCACGCGGTCAATTAAGTTGGAAAAATATTAATGGACAACCCGTTGTTATGAAGTTTTTATACAACTATATCAATAACAATACCAATCTTCCATTAAACGTTTTACAAAAAGACAGCAAATGGTTTTTGTTTCGTCAAACACAATTGCATATGCGTTTTGCAGAAGCAGCAAACAGGGTTGGAAGATATCGCTTAGCATGGGGTTTATTAAACTCTGGTATTGCAGGTGCATATCCTGCTCCAACAAGTGATGTAACACTTTACCACAATACTTTAAACGATTCTTATCCATTTAATTTCGATGCAAGAAATAGCGGAAGTGCTGGTGTACCATACTACCGTAGTGATTGGTATAGAAATATTGGCATTCGTTCAAGAGCCAATTTAGTAGACCAAGCAGTTCCCGCAACAGATAGTTTAAATCAAATTGAAGCAAATTTAATTAACGAAACAGGATTAGAAAATGGATTTGAAGGAACACGCTGGCCCGATTTATTACGTGTTGCTTTAAGAAGAAATGATCCGAGTTTTATAGCAGATAAAGTATATGCTAAACTATTAAAAGATGGCGTTCCTAATGCAGCTGCAGTAAGAGTAAAATTGATGGACAAAAACAATTGGTATCTTCCTTTTAAATTGAAATAAAAACGAATTATACCCCCCCTATTGAAAAGAAGCATGCATCATTACGATGTGTGTTTTTTTTTGCCTATCTTAATTCATCTGATAAAAATTCTTACACAATGTGTTCAAAATATTATTCAAAACTCTGTAGTATATTAATTTATGTACTAATAATAAATACAGTTGTCGCACAAAAAAACGCCATACCAAAACCCGTTTTTGACGATCCTATTTATCATGGCGCCGCAGATCCAGTAATTATTTTTAACAAAGAAAAAAAAGCATGGTGGATGTTTTATACCAATCGCCGCGCCACTATTGAAGACAGCACTGTGTTGTGGGTACATGGTTCCTTAATTGGCATTGCTGAATCAAAAGATGGGGTGCATTGGAAATACAAAGACACCGCTAATATCAATTATAGACCAGATAGCGGCTATACTTTTTGGGCACCTGAAATTATTGCCAACAAAGGCATTTACCATATGTATCTATCCTATATTCCTGGCACATTTACGCACTGGAATCATCCTGCATATATCATTCATTTAACCAGTAAAAATTTAATGAATTGGCAGTATCAATCTACCCTTCCATTATCTTCTAATAAAGTGATTGACCCAAATGTGTTGCAATTACCAGATGGAACTTGGCGGATGTGGTACAATAATGGCGCCGTAGGTAAAACCATGTATTATGCCGATAGCAAAGATTTGTATACTTGGCAAGACAAAGGCAAAGACAAAACAATTGGCAGAGGAGAAGGCCCCAAAGTGTTTAAATGGAAGCAGCAATACTTTATGATTGTAGATTGTTGGAAAGGAATGGACGTTTATGTTTCAGACGATTTAAGTACTTGGAAAAAACAAGCAGAAAGAATTTTAGAATTACCAGGCACAGGCAATGACGATCAAGCAATGGGCGGTCACTCCGACGTAGTAATAAATGGCAATAGAGCCTTTGTTTACTATTTTACACATCCCGGCCGACGAAAAGATGCACCAGCCCCCAAAAACAGTTTTAATGACAAAAGAAGCGTAATACAAGTTGCAGAATTACACTTAAACAATGGCGTAATTACCTGCAACAGAGATGAAGCTATTGATTTTAAATTGAAGTGAAATATTAAAGAAAATACATATGTAAATTACTTGTTTTGTGTATAAATAATTGATGAAAAATAGAAAAATGTTAAACAAAGACATTAACTTTTATTACACAAAAACAAAACCATATGAAAAAAATTTTTAATCAGTTACTCGAAATCCCAAATTTTGTTAACCAAAAAGTGTTGAATGCAAAAGTAAATTCTGCAGTTGAAAACTTCGATGGAGAACATGGGGTTCGATGTTATGTTAAGACGATTTATCAGCTTCTGGCTTTGGTTACACTAGTAGTAATGGAAATTAGTTTGTTAAGAGCAGGTATTGCTTATTTAACAGACGCGCATAGCTTAATAGAAAAAGCTGGCAGCGTTATTACGCTAGTATTATTAATGTATTCTGCTTTTCCAATTGCGCAAGTAATTAAGTCGAGGGGCGAAACATTAGGTGGCACACATAATGGAATGATTTCTTTTGTATTCAACGATTTTGTGAAAACAAATATTCGTATTGTAGGAGAAGTTTTAGCCATTGCAGGCCTATTTGCAGCATTTGCAAATACCCTATCTTTTTTAACAGACCACAATCTATTTAGTACAGGTGGAGATCTTGATTTATTAAAACCATTGGTACCTGTATTTACTTTCCCTGCTGAAACCTTTTCTACCTTGTTAAATGCTGTAGGATTAAAATCAGTTGCAGAAGGCTTACAATCCATCACAGGATATCGTATGGCAGCTGCAGGACAGTTTAATGGCGATTTTGTTTGGAGCTCACAAGACCTATTAGGTGTTGTAGGAAACTATGTTAACGTAGCCTTAGGATTAATTGGCATGTACATTAGTTTAACAATCTACCAGTACTTATATACAATTGCTAGTAATTTGATTAATTGGGCGGCAAATCCATCATTGCCTATCTCGGTTAAAAACAAATAATTATTAATAAATACATTTTATGGGGTGGCAGTAAATCTGTCATCCCATATTTTTTTATACAATGGCAATGAAAAAAAATACACTTTCCAATAACGCAAGCAAAGTGTAAGCGCGATACCTAGCCCCCCCCCCGGACAGATATAATTTTAAATATTATTGTTTATCAATTTCGCTTTTAAAAATAGATGCATTTATTTCACTAATGGTGTATTGAAAATACCTGCGATCTTCTTCAGATCTAACGCGATCAATTAAATCAACATCTTGACTAAAATTAATTTTAAATTTATGATTGATTCGATTAATAGATTCTGTTCTTATTTTCTTTTGAATTTCAATTGATTTACGCCCCAAGCCTAGTCCTGTATTCATTTCATCGACAGTGAATAAGTTTCCAGATTTCGATTTTAATATTATTTGAAGAATCAATTCATGTTCCAAAGAACTGAAAGCTAAAGTATTATCTAATGAATTTAAAACTGGATTTACAAAACTCTCTGGTGATATTGACGCTTTATTCTTACGCCATTTTTTAAACCCAATAAAACACAACAACATAAGAACAACTACTAATGATATTGAAACGCTTATCAGTAAATTATTTTGTTGGCTTTTTATTGGAATGTATAATTGATATGGTTCTAATTTAAAATCATTCATTGAAATTTCAACCGAATGAAGGGTATGATCTGGCTCTAGTGTATAATATAACTTATTGCCAATCTCAAAAGTGTTTTTTATCAAATTATGATTGTTATTAGATAGCTGATCTATAAGCTTAGTATTGGTCATTTTATACAATACATTTTTTTCAAAATTTAATAGTAGAAAATCTCTCCTATAAGCAACTAAAACACCTTGAAGCGAATTAATATTTACTTTAAAAACAGTATTTGGAAAATCAAACTCTTTAGAAAGTTGACCAAGAAGCGTATTTTCTTTTTTATTTAAATCTAGTTGAAGTACCAATGGCGGCTCTGGCAGTTTATTGTATGTAAATTCTTCTTTAATTGGTATTTGAGCATAGAATAATTTTGAATTATCGGGCAAGTAATTGTGAATAACATCCACGGCTTGATATTCCTTGTTAATTCTTACAACAGTCCATTCATTTCCCTCTTTAAAATAACTTAGTAGCCCATTAGCGCGCCAAAAGCCATATCCACCTAAATTAAAAATGGTGTCTTTGTATGAAAAACTAAATGAGTTAAATGAATTGCCTAAAAAAATGGTTGAATCAACCCTTGTAAATGCAATTTTATTTTCAATTACACTAGTTGCTTTATACACTTGACCACTACCATCAATTAATATAAATAAGCCATTATTGTTTTTAATTATTTTTTGCTTGGTTCCAATTTTGTAAAACTGAATGGGTAGAAACTGTTGATCATCTGTATTGGAAATTTCCGAAACCGGTTTTTTTAATTGATAGAGGAACTCAAACAGCGGTGTTTTAGGCACCCAAAATATTTGTGCAGTAGCACTTATTGATACTATTAATAACGCAAGCAACAGCATTAGGGGTCGTAACATAAGCACAATGTCTACAAAAATATCTTTTCAAAGCATTTTTGGATACCTTTTTTAAATACTTATTAAGAAATACTAAAGTAACTTAATACATTATAATTTGATATACAATGTATTGTGCATTAATAATTATTATACAGGATGGGAACCTATTTCGTATGCAATTCAACAATCAAATCAACAGTTTGGTTTGATTGTATGATTAAATTGTGTTCGATTATGCTACCAAAGAAAAAGCTATTCTTAATAGACGACGATACAATTGTCTGTTACTTAACCAAATTGGAAATCAATGATGTTTTTCCTGAAATTGAAGTTACTAAATTTGAAAACGTAGAAGAGGCATTGGTTATATTAAAAGAATTGTCATCCTCTAATCATTACAAATTCCCAGACTTCATTCTTTTAGATATTAATATGCCCACTTTAGATGGTTGGGACTTCTTAACAGAATATGAAAAGATTTCAAGTACTAAAAAAGCTTCCTGCAAATTAATGATGTATTCCTCTTCAATTGATACATTAGAAATAGCCAGATCCAAAACTTTCCCTTCAGTTGTAGACTATATTCAAAAACCTATCAACAAAGCAGCTATTACTGCTATTATGAATGGAGAAATTAATAGCCCCTATTTTTAAATACTAGAACTGTAAAGCAGGCCACCAGATTAATGGTTCGATTCTCTTAAAAACTTATTCCACTTTTTCATTAGTAAACATCCAAAAAAAATACCCCAAAACCTTTCAGCTTTGGAGTATTCAGTCATTTATCTGACTAAGATTGTGATCCGGATTGGATTCGAACCAATGACCCCAAACTTAGAAGGTTTGTGCTCTATCCAGCTGAGCTACCGAACCAATTCAAACAATTCCTTGCTTGAAGGGACGCGAAAATAAATTTTAATTAGTTTGCATCCAAAAGCATTTACAATAATGGAGGTAAAAATTGAAAATAGTTGGAAAGAGTTGCTCAAAGACGAGTTCAAAAAATCGTACTTTTTGCAGATTGCAAGCCATTTAAAGGCAGAAAAAGCCACAAATGCCATTGTTTACCCTGCTGGAAATAAAATTTTCTATGCCTTCGAAAAAACACCATTTACCCAGGTAAAACTGGTTATTTTGGGTCAAGACCCCTATCATGGACCCGGCCAAGCCCATGGTTTGAGCTTTTCTGTGCCCGATGGAGTGCCTTGTCCCCCATCTTTGCAAAATATTTTTAAAGAGTTAAGAAATGATATTGGCCTACCCATTCCTTCAACGGGCAACCTCACTCCTTGGGCCGAACAAGGGGTTCTTTTATTAAATGCCAGTTTAACCGTTCGAGCCAATGAACCAGCAAGTCATGCAAAAATTGGTTGGATCAATTTTACCGATGCCGTAATTAAAAAAATCTCCGACGAAAAACAAGGCGTTGTTTTTTTATTATGGGGTCGTTTTGCCCAAGACAAGCAAGGACTCATAGACGAAACCAAGCACCATGTTTTAAAAGCGGCCCATCCTTCGCCATTTAGTGTTGAAAAAGGATTCTATGGCTGCAAACATTTTAGCCGTTCCAATGAGCTGCTCATGCGCGCTGGATACGATCCTATTAATTGGAATATCAACCCCGAACAATAGAATATAATTGATTGTACATTTGCGCAAGCAATAATTAACTAATTATGACAAAAAAGAAAGCCCCTTCTGGAATATTAATTGAAATATTTGCTCGCATTTGGTCTTTTTGGGGATTGATCAGTTTTGCAGGAACTTTCTTAATTATTGTTATTCCATCTTTACTTACAAAATTAGTAAAAGACCCTAAGGGGATGTGGTGGTTTATAAGCATTGCACGCATTTGGAATTGGACCTGGTTACATTTAATTGGTTGCCCTGTTACCGTTAAGGGAAAAGAAAATTTTGCAAAAGGCCAAACTTATGTAGTGACTTGTAACCACAATGCCATGTTAGACGTACCAATGTCTGCACCATTTATTCCTGGCCCCAATCAAACCATTGCTAAAAAAGAATTTACAAAAGTTCCTTTGTTTGGATTTTATTATGCGCGCGGATCTGTTTTGGTAGATAGAAAAAGTGATGGCAGCAGACGCAGAAGTTTCGAAGACATGAAAGCCGCACTGCGTAAGGGTTTTCACATGTGTATTTTTCCCGAAGGCACACGCAATCGTTCTAACGATCCGTTGAAACCTTTTTTTGATGGTGCTTTTAAATTGGCTGTTGATACCAAAACAGCTGTAATACCAGCCGTAATTTTACACACCAAAAAAGCCATGCCTACACATAAAGTTTTTTACTTAATGCCGCATCCTTTAGAGATTCATTTTTTGCCACCAATTAGTTCCGAAGGGTTAACCACCAAAGAATTAAAAGACAAAGTTTTTCAAATTATGTGGGACTATTATAAAGCGAACGACTAATAATTAGAGAAGGTTCTGCTTCTATTAATACGCAAATCACGTAGTATCCCCGACTTAGGATTTAAGGTAATATTAAAGGATCGATACATACCAATTGGTGTAATATTAATGGCCAATTGCCAGCAGTGCATTTCGCGGGTAATAAACATGCTTATCTGTTGAATTTTTCCAACATTAAAATCAAAATATCCGGTTCCACCCATTTTCCATTTTGGTGTGAGGGTAAAGTCTCCATTAAAATTTACCGAAGAATATATTTGATTAATAAACCCACTATAATCGGGCTTTAGCGTACGTGTATAATTTAATGAATACGAAAAACTCAAAGACCAAGGCACATTAAAATCTGTAAACTCTGCTGGGTTTGCGCGGGCAAATTGTAATTGTCTTTGTTGTTCATCTGGCGTCATAAAAGGATCCATTGGCAACTCTTTTTTATCCTTACTATCCTTGCCTGCTTTTTCATCTTTTGTTTTACTTTTAAAGGAGGTAGATATAGCCAAATTGGCACTGGTAATTCTACCAAATTGTAATTTTGTAGGATCAAATAATAATTTATTCACACTGTAGCCTTTACTATCAATCATGTAAGGATCAAGGTTGGCGCCAGCAGTAATATTTACATTGTCAAACAACGTACTACGCGCATAAATATTAAAATTCCCTAGGGCAAAACTATCTGCCATCATATTGTACGACGACGAAAATCCAAACCCATCTATTAGTTTCACTTTCTTAGTAGCAACACCTGTGGAATCTGTTTTATCCACCACTTTCATCTCTAATAAATTATCTACCCCAAAACCTATCCCACCAAATTTACCTTCGCCAAAACTTCCCATAATACCACCATCAAATTGAGAGAAGCGATATTTTCTACCACTTGTATCTACCTGTGTTGAATAGTAGTATGGAGCAGCCATATCGGGCTTATAGTTCAATGAAAAATTCGGTCGAACCTCGTGTCGAATTGCCTTAATATTTTTTGAATGCTTGAATTGATAGGTACCAAATATCCGCGTGTTGATACCTATTCCAAAACTCATTTGTCGGGCAGTATAAAATCCTTTTTGAATAGCAGTATCTACTTTTTCTTTTGAGGCATTCCAAGTTTTAAAATTGCGTTGGCCATACCATCTTTCTTCGTAAGAGATGCTAGGGCTAATAGTTATAGGCCCTAGAGAAGGCAAAGACAATGATATAGGAATATTGTGTTGTGCACCCCATTGTACGGTATCTAACATTCTTCTTAAATTAAATGCTGTATCGTAAAATGAAAATTGATTTTGTAAATTTCCACTATAGCCTAACCCAATTTTCTCATACCATTTTGGCGTACCCACTCCCTCTTTTTTCTGGAAAGGATAAATGGTTACCATATTAAAATTCACTGTTGGTAAATTCATATTTACCAATCCTGTATTACTATTTTGGTTGTGGTTAGCATTCACCGATAAATTATATTTACCATACCA
>CAIKZP010000198.1 GCA_903831935.1 uncultured Bacteroidota bacterium
ATGCAATTGAGTTTCAATATTGTTTTTTATTATCAGGCCCTGAACCACAAAGAACTTTATTAGAAAAAAAATTAGTAACATCAATAGGCGCACTCCCTGGAAAGGCTTTACTGGTAAGGGGTTTACCCGGTTCAAACAAAGAGTTAATAGCGCCACTAAATACTACAGTGTATAATCATTTGCCTACCCATCAGTTATCGAAAATGATTTGTGCGAGTGAAATGATTATTTGTAGAAGTGGATATTCTACAATTATGGAACTAGTTCGATTACAAAAAAAAGCAGTATTAATTCCAACACCTGGTCAAACAGAACAAGTGTATTTAGCTAAAAAATTAGCAGCATCTAATTGGTTTTTTTCGGCAGACCAAACTTCGTTAAATGTTTCTACTCAAATAAAGGAAGCCTTATATCAATCTTATTCAATACCTGACTTTCATTTTTTTCATTCAAATGATTTACCTGCTTTATTGCGCGAAGGGTAAAGCATTGTAGTTTTGCAACAACCATGAAGTCTTATACAAAAGCGTATTTAGCAGTAATTGCTGCCAACTTAATTTTTGCCATCAACTATTCGGTGGTAAAATATGTAACGCCGCAATTTATTCATCCTTTTTCACTCAATGTGGTGCGCATATTAGTGAGCATACTATTTTTTTGGATTTTGTATTTGCTTAAGCCAAGTTCTGCCTCTATTCAAAAAAAACATATTCCCCGTTTTATTGCTTGTGCCATAACAGGATCTACCATAAACCAACTTTTTTTTATTAAAGGCGTTTCACTAACTACGCCTATCCATAGTTCCTTACTTTCTTTATCAACCCCTATTTTCATTAGCATTATTGCTGCCTGGTTAATTAAAGAAGGCTTGAATTTGTTGAAAATTTTGGGATTGGCATTTGGAGTAGGTGGGGCCTTAATGCTTGTTTTATTAAAAGACAATAATCATACAGGATCGAATGTACTATTGGGTGATATTATGGTGCTGGTAAATGCAGTGTCTTATGCTTTTTATTTGGTATTGGTTCGACCGCTAATGGCTAGTTATAGTCCGGTGCATGTGTTGCGTTGGGTATTTACTTTTGGCAGTTTATTTATTATACCATTTGGCATTACTGAATTTATGGCTACGAATTTTGCTGTTTTAAATTTGGCGCAATGGATAGCCATTGCATTTATTTCAGTTGGTGCAACTTGTTTGGCTTATTTATTTAATGTATACGGCATTTCCATAATTGGATCTTCTGCAACAGGTTCATTTATTTATACGCAACCATTATTTACAGCTGCTATTGCCATTGTTTTTACTGGCGAACATTTTAGTTGGATTAAAGCAGTGGCTACTATTTTAATTTTTACGGGTGTGTACTTGGCAAACTTTAAAAAAACCGTTCCAATGAATCGTTTAGTGGATTGATTTTGGGGAATCAAAAAACCAAAATTCTTTTTTTGCAGTTTGAAAATCTTTCCAATTTTCTATATTGATTTTAATAGCAAAAATGCCACAAGTGGGCATATTGTCTATTTGTGTACTAGTTAGCGCGTTTACAAAATCAGTAATCCCTGGATTGTGCCCAACAATTGCCACTGTTTGCAAATGTTGATTGAGTGCTTGAATTTGTTTGAAGTATTCGGCCGCAGGCGCCAGATATAATGCTTCAACACAAAGAATGTCTCTCTTATTTATTGCTTGTGCTTTGGCAAAATAACTAGCCGTTGTAAATGCACGATTAGCAGTACTTGCAACGATTGCGTCTATTTGAATTTGCTTTTCTATTAAGCGATTAGCCATATTTGGCGCGTCTTTATTGCCCCTTTCATTTAAGGAGCGGTCAATATCTGCTTCCTGTGCATTTGCCCAATTACTTTTGGCGTGTCGGATTATCAATAATTGTTTCATAAAGATCAGTTTAATAAACTACGCTTACATTTGTGTTGATGGCCATTACAAAGTTACCCATAAACGAATTCTTATCCTTAGCTAAAACCTCATTGGTATTAGACGTTAGGAGCCCGGGTGAATTTTTACAGGCCCATATTCCTGGTGCACACAATATAAGTTTGTTTACCGACGAAGAGCGAAAAGTAGTTGGCACGGCTTATAAACAACAAAGCAAACAAGCAGCAATAAAAATTGGTCTATCGTATTTTGGTGTAAAGCTTTTACAAATGGTGGAAGCCGTTGAGGCGATCGTTAAAACCAAACAAAGTATTCAGCAAACCGAAGCTACAGTTGTGTTGGTACATTGTTGGCGCGGTGGTATGCGCAGTGCAGGTGTAGCTTGGTTATTAGACCTCTATGGTTATAAAGTATATACTTTGGTAGGAGGCTACAAAGCTTACCGCAATTGGGTTTTAGCGCAATTCGAAAAAACCTATCCAATGGCTATTTTAGGTGGATATACTGGCAGCGGAAAAACAGAAGTATTACAAGCACTTGCAAAACAAGGTGCAAATACCATCGACTTAGAAGGATTGGCGCACCATAAAGGATCTGCTTTTGGTGCTTTAGGTCAGCCGGAGCAGCCTTCTCAAGAATATTTTGAAAATAAATTGGCGCTCGTATTAAGTGAGCTAACCGAAAAAATTAGTACCGCGCCTAATCATCCGCATCAAAATATTATTTGGGTAGAAGACGAAAGTCAACGCATTGGAAACCTTATTATTCCAACTGTTTTTTTTCAACAAATGCGCAAAAAGCAGGTCTATTTTTTAAATATTCCTTTTGATGAACGCCTCGATTTTATTGATGCGCAGTATGGTAAGATTGAAAAAATAGCACTTGTGAATGCGGTGATTCGCATTAAAAAAAGATTGGGTGGCTTAGAAACCAAGAACACTGTAAATTTTTTAATAGAAGACCAAACAAAAGACGCGTTTAGAATTTTATTACACTATTACGATAGGGTCTATTTTAAAGCCTTATCTAATAATAGAGATGAAACAACAGCAGTGATTAAGGTAGAAGCAACAGCAGTTAATCCAACACAAAACGCAGCATTAGTTCTTGCGAATGTATAAGTGTAAATTAATTAATGAACCAGTGCTGTATTGTATTAAATCCCATCCAAGACATAATAATTACCACCATCCATCCTGCTACCAATAATACTTTCGGGTGTTTGTATTCACCAACTAGTGCTACTTTTTTAGCCACCAATAGCATCACCGCCAAAGCAATAGGAAGAATCAATCCATTTAATGCCCCAACCGTTAAAAGTATTTTTATTGGGTTTCCAACAAATAAAAAAACACCGGTTGAGAACACAATAAAAAAACTAATTAACCAGCGATAATTTTTTTCTATCCAAGGATGAAAGGTTCTTAAAAAAGATACAGAAGTGTATGCGGCACCTACTACAGAAGTAATGGAAGCACACCACATCACTACTCCAAAAAACCGATACCCAATATCACCTGCAGCTAATTTAAAAACCGATGCTGGTGGATTTGCTTTGTCTAATATTCCGCCTTTCATTATTACGCCTAATGCTGCTAAAAATAAAATACAACGCATCAGCGCAGTAACTAAAATGCCTGTTACCGCACTTTTATTTACTTGTGGTAATGCTGCAGTGCCTTTAATACCAGCATCGAGTAAACGATGTCCGCCAGCAAAACAAATATATCCGCCAACAGTTCCTCCAACAAGGGTTACAATTGCGGTACTATTAATGGTGCTCGGAAAAAAACTATGTTGCAATGCATCCACCATTGGCGGGTGTGAACTGACTGCTACAAATAGCGTGAGTAAAATCATTAGTATCCCTAATATTTTTGCAAACTGGTCCATCATTTTACCTGCTTCTTTCATCCAAAAAATAAAGAGAGCAATACCGCAACTAATAATGGCACCATAGCTTGTATCCATTCCTGTGAGCACATTTAAGCCCAATCCACATCCGCCAATATTGCCAATATTAAATGCTAGGCCACCTAGTACAATGAGTGCTGCTAATACATATCCCAAACCAGGAAATAATTCATTGGCCAAATCTTGTGCTCTTTTTTCTGTTACTGCTAAAATGCGCCAGATATTCATTTGCGCACCAATATCTAATAGAACAGAAATGATAATTACAAATCCAAAACTCGACAAAAGTTGTTGCGTGAACACAGTGGTTTGCGTTAAAAAACCTGGTCCAATAGCCGATGTGGCCATTAAAAAAGCAGCACCTGTAATGGCAGTGGAGGAAGCAGTTTTTTTCAATGCGCAATTGTTTGAATGAGGATATTGTTTTTCATTAAAATCTGTTGAATATTTTTAGCAAACACTACCGCTTGTTGGCTATCGCCATGAATACAAATTGTATCAATTGCAATTGGTATTATTTGATTATTGTTAGTAGTAACTGTTTTTTCTTGCAGCATTTGTAATACCTGTTTCATGCTTTGTGCTTCGTTAGTAATCATGGCATTTGCCTGAGACCTTGGTGTTAGGCTTCCGTCAATTTGATAGGTGCGATCTGCAAATCCTTCAGATGCAGTTTGAAGGCCCAATGCTTTTGCTTCGCTTATAATAAAGCTATTACACAATCCATAAACAATTAAATTAGGCTGAATACTTTTAATGGCTAACGCAATAATATTGGCCATTGATTTATTCTGTGCAGCCATGTTATACAATGCACCATGCGGTTTTACATGGTGTACAATTGCGCCCATGCTATTGGCAATTGATTGAAAATGATTGAGCTGAATACTTACAAGGTCGAATAATTCTGAATGCGATAAAAACTGGTTAATTCTTCCAAAATTTTCTTTGTCGGCAAAACTTGGATGCGCTCCAAGGGCTACTTGGTTTTCAAGTGCCAATGAAATGGTTTTTTTCATAGTGTTTTCATCGCCTGCATGAAAACCGCAGGCAATATTGGCACTAGAAATTAGGGGCATTAGTTCGGCGTCGTTTGCCAAACCTTCACCCATATCACAATTTAAATCTATGGCATTAGTCATTAGAAAAATATTCCTGTAAACGGAAGTTACAGGCATTTTGTAGTTGTTGCAAATTCTGTTGTTGTTCTATTAATTTTTTTTCTGCAGTTGCTATATCTATCCACTCAAATTGTAACTGTTTGCCAATTGGTGATTGCGCTAGTGTTGCAAAATAAGTGCTCGATACATGTGCTATTTTAGGATATCCACCTGTCGTTTGGTGGTCTGCCATCAACAAAATTAATTGGCCGCTTGGTAATAATTGAATTGTACCAAAATCAACCGCAGTAGACAAATATTCTTTTTGTGTTATGGTGTTTAAATTAGGTCCATTTAAACGGTAGCCCATTCTATTGCTTTGTATGCCAACGCTAAAAACAGCCTGTGTAAAATTAGTAGTAGCTTCTTCGTTTAATGCAGTTGCCTCTGCTCCTGCAATGCATTGAATACAATTGCCAAAATAAAATTCTGCCAAACTGGCGCGCCAGGGTAATGCAATTAGGCTTTCTATTTTCTCTACTCGATTTTTTTTAAATAATAGGCTGTCATTTGTTGCGAGATTCCTTCCGTTGAAGCCTCCTTTTTGCACGAGCAGCATTGTGCCGAAACTTCCAAGCCATTCTTCGGCAACAAATCCACCAGCAACAGATAGGTATACCCTAGCACCCGATTTGTTTTTTGTAAAACGAAGTGTACTGTTTTGCGGAACTAGTAATGGTTGGTTTAATTCTACAGAAACACCATCAATCTCTGCGCCAAAATCTGCTCCAGCCAAAGCAATTAATGCACTGGATTTAAATAAAAGAACAGGTGCAGGAAAATGCATTTCTAATACCGCTTCATTTGCTTGGTTGCCTACTAATGCATTCGACACAAGTATTGCCACAGGATCCATTGCACCACCAGGCGGAATACCTAGGTGCTGAAATCCATACCTGCCTTGGTCTTGCAAAGTATCTGCTATACCTGCTTTAAGAATGCTTAATCCCATTTGCTTGGTTGTTTTTGCATTTCATAAAACTGATCTATTCCAATGGGTTCAAAACAAACAGTATCACCAGGCATAAAAAAACTTGGCTGCTTTTTGTTAGCATCAAAAATTTGTATGGGCGTTCTGCCAATTAATTGCCATCCACCAGGACAATCAATTGGATAAATACCTGTTTGTGCACCAGCTATTCCAACCGATCCGGCCGGCACAATATTTCGTGGGTTTTGTTTTCGAGGGCTTATAATTTTTTTATTTACCGTGCCCATGTATGCAAATCCTGGCAGAAACCCTATCATATAAACCCGATAGCTTGTGTTTGTGTGTAAGGCAATAAATTCTTCGATACCTAATTGAAGTGTTTCAATTAGTGGCATTAAATCGGGCGCCAATATAGGATCGTAGCAAACAGGCAGTTTTAAATTTCTTCCAGTGTTAGAACTAATTTTGTTGCTAAGTTCTATTACTAAAGCATCTAAGAGTCCCTTTAAAAAAGCATAAGCACTTATTCCACCAGCTATTTTTAGTACAAGTTTGCAATCGTACACCAAACAAATGGAGCTGTATGCAGGAATAATATCTTTTATCCCTGCAATATTTTTTTCTTGTAATAATTGAAAAAGCAACATGATTCGTTGATTCGTTTGGGCATTCATTTCTTGCCCAAAATCAAGCGTTATGGCATGGTCTGAAACCGGATAAATTAAATAACTGTTGGTTAACTCCACGCATACAAGTTAAAACAACTTAGTTATATTTTAACAAATGTGTTGACTACTAAATTTTATCAATTAGCCTAATACGTTTATTTTTTTCGTAATATTGAACTTGATGTAATGGGGGGTATCAGATTTATAAAATCAAATAAGTTGCCATGTTTAAGTTCATTGGTTTGGCCAGTTTTTTAGTCATATTCCTCGTATCGTGTGGAGGCGCCAGTAAAGATGTGCCAAACAACAATACTGCTCCTACAAATTTGAATGTACAAGTTCAAGTGGCAACAGATAGCAGTGGTAATGTGAGTTTTGTTGCAACAGCAACTAATGCCGTGAGTTTTGATTTTGATTTTGGAAATGGAACGATGCAAACCGTTCCTTCAGGATCTATCGTTTATAAGTATCCGCTTTCTGGAAATTATACTGTTACTGTAACAGCAAAAAGTACGGGTGCACAAACCGCTGCCAAAACCATTCAAGTAGTAGTGGGTGTTAAACTTAATATAGTTTGGAGCGAAGAATTTGATAACCCAGGTGTGCCAAATTCTGCTAAATGGGGTTATGATATTGGCGAAGGTGGATGGGGTAATAGTGAATTGCAGAACTATACCAATAGATCAAATAATTCTATTGTTTCAAATGGTACTTTAAAAATTATTGCTACTAGAGAGCCATATGGCACAAGTGCATTTACTTCAGCAAGGTTATTATCGAAGGATAAATTTTCATTTAAATATGGTAAAATAGAAGTGCGTGCAAAACTTCCTGCAAACGGAGGTACATGGCCTGCAATTTGGATGTTGGGTAGTAATATTTCTTCTGTAAGTTGGCCTGCCTGTGGCGAAATAGATATTATGGAACACAAGGGCAATGACTTGAATAAAATTTATGGAACCATTCATTATCCTAATCATTCTGGGGGGTCTGCTGTAGGAGGCACAACGATTATAACTGGTGCCACCACTGATTTTCATCGTTATGCAGCTATTTGGTCGGATGCTTCTATACAATTTTTAGTAGATGACACGCCATTTTTTACTGTTGCTAATAACAATACAATGCCGTTCAATCAAAACTTTTTTATCATTTTAAATTTGGCCATGGGTGGTACTTTTGGCGGAGCTGTTGATCCAGCATTTACTACTGCACAAATGGAAGTAGACTATGTGAGGGTTTATCAATAACAAACTAATTTTAAGTCATATAGTTATTGTAACAATTCTTGCATTTCATTAAACATATATGGCGCTGCTTAGTATCAAATCTGTTTCAAAATTTATTGCCAACAATTCAATTGTAAGCAATATTAGTTTCGAGCAAGCGCCTCTGCAAAAAATAGCTATTGTTGGTGAAACAGGTTCTGGAAAATCAACACTACTAAAAATGATTGCTGGTTGGGTTCAACCAGATGCTGGCGAACTTTTTTTAGAAGGGAAGCGTATTAAAGGCCCCGACGAAAAACTCATTCCAGGTCAAAAAGAAATTGCCTATTTATCGCAACATTTTGAATTACGCAATGCTTATAGGGTAGAAGAATTATTGTCTTATGCCAATACATTAACAGATATTGAAGCCGCCAACTTGTTTGAGGTTTGTAAAATAGACCATCTGCTTAAAAGAAAAACAGACCAGTTGTCTGGTGGAGAAAGACAAAGAATTGCCATAGCGCGCTTACTCATTTCGGCGCCAAAATTGCTATTGCTAGACGAGCCTTTTTCTAATTTAGACCTCATTCATAAAAATATTCTTAAAACAGTTATTAGAGAAATTGGCGATCGCTTGCAAATTACTTGTTTGATGGTTTCACACGACCCGCACGATATACTTGCTTGGGCAGATCAAATTATTATTTTAAAAGCAGGTGCTATTATACAACAGGGAACACCCCAAGAAGTATACCAGCATCCTGTAGACGCTTATGCTGCTGGCCTCATGGGTAACTATCAGTTATGCACCCAAGCAATAGAAAAATTGTTCGATTTGTCATTGAAAAATGAACAACAACAGTTTCTTCGCCCTGAATATTTTAAAATAGTTGGAGAAGGTGCAGGCATCAAAGCCGTCATTGACCGCATCTTTTTTATGGGTGGATGGTCTGAACTGCAAATCACAGTTGCAGATAAGCAGATTACCTTAAAAACGATGGAAACAAGTCATCAAAAAGGCAATACCATATTTGTGCAATTGGTTTTACCAGCTATTATCGAATAACATTAACAAATAGGGTGTATAATTTGGTTAATTTAGCAATCTGAAAACTTGTTTGCCAATACTATGACTGCATGAAGGCTTTAAAAAGTTTTGTACTAATTTTCTTAATCTGTTTGGCAAGCACCCAAGCAATGGCACAAACCGATACAGAATTTTGGTTTGGGGCGCCTGCTATTACTCAATCACATGCAGACCGACCAATTGTATTGCGTTTATCTAGTTATGCGTTGGCCGCTACCGTAACTATTTCAGAACCTGCTAATGCTAGTTTTACACCCATCGTTGTTAATTTAAATGCTTATTCTGCACAAACTGTAGACCTGTCTAATTTTATTGGCAGCATTGAATCGGAGCCGCACAATATTGTGTTGAATTATGGGTTGAAAATTTCTGCAACTAATATCATTTCTGCGTATTATGAAGTACAGGGTAAGTCGGGTGCATCTTATAATAATCCAGAAATATTTGCCCTAAAAGGTAGTACCAGTAAGGGATTGAATTTTATGATTCCTGGGCAATTGCAATTTGATAATCATACACCATTTGCAACACCAGCACACAATGGCTTTGTAATTGTAGCCACCGAAGACAATACCTCAATAGATATTACGCCAAGTAAAGATGCTTATGGACATTCGGCAAATATGAAATTTAATATTGTACTGAATAAGGGCCAATCTTATTCTGTAATTGCCAATAGTTCGGTTGCTGCTTTACATTTAGTGGGTAGCATTGTTACTGCAACAAAGCCCGTTTGTATAACTGTTTATGATGACTCAATTGGGCCTAGTACTAATTACGATTTAGTGGGTGACCAAATTATTCCTGAAGATGCCAATGGTCAAGAATTTATTTTAGTGCGAGGCGAAATGGCAGTGGGAAACACTGGTGCTTTTGACTATTATAATATTTTAGCTACAACAGATAATACCAATGTGTATTTAGACGGGGCAACTACACCTATTGCTACTTTAAATAGAGGCGGGGTCTACACAGGAAAACTATTTAATTCGAGTGCGTACATAAAAACGAGTAATCCTGTTTACATCAACCAATTGACTGGCATTGGAAACGAAATGGCTTTTACAGATTTACCTAGTATTCGTTGTACGGGTTCTTCTATCGTTTCATTTGTGCGTTCCATCAATTCTTTTTTTTACTTGAATTTACTTTGCAAAACAACAGATATTGACCATTTTTTATTGAATGGCAAATCAAATATTATTGTAGGTTCTATGTTTTCGGCAGTGCCAGGAACCAATGGGGAATGGATGTACGCAAGAATTTCTCAAGCCAATTTGGTTGCTATAAATACATTAATACCAACCGATTTATCAAGTATTGTTTCAAATACAACGGGTTTATTTCACTTAGGATTTTTAAATGGAACAACAGGATCAGCAGAACTTGGCTACTTCTCCAACTATAGCCGAACAACACTTTCTCCAGTAGTTGGCGGATTACAATGCACCGGAAATGATATTAATTTATTGGCCACAAATGTTATTGGCGCAACCTATCAATGGACGGGTCCGAATGGATTTAGTAGTACCATTTATAATCCTAGTATTTCAAATATCAATCCAAGCCATTCGGGATATTATGTAGTGTCGGCAAATATTTTAGGATGCGGTAGTTTTTTAGATAGTACACTAGTAACGGTACATCCCGTTCCAACAATTAGTATTAGTACTGGCGATTCAATTTGTTTGGGAAAATCAAAAACACTCGCACTAAATTTATCTGGTACTGCACCATTTGTTTTTAGTTATTCTGATGGTTTAAAAACCGATACAATTTCCGCTATAAACGTTTCTAATTATTTATTAAAATTGAGTCCTGTTGTTACTACTACTTATACAGTACAACATGTAACCGATGCAAACTCATGCACCGTAAATGCTACTAACAATATTTTAACTGTAGCAACAACCATAAAAGTCAATCCCAATCCAAGTGTTGGGTTTGTTGTGCCGCTTAAAGTTTGTACACCAATGGAAACGGCAAACTTTATAGATACTAGTAGCATTGCAGATGGCACAGCATTGAAATTTACCTACCAATGGAATTTTGGAGATGGAGCAACTGATAACATTAAAGCACCTGCACATAAATATACTAGTACCGGAAATCAATCGGTTCAATTAATTGTTAGTTCTATTGATGGATGCATTGATTCGCTAACCAAAACATTGCCTGTGTATGCAACACCCGTTGCAGATTTTAGTGTAACGCCTGTGTATTGTTTGCGCGATAGTTTACAAATTAAAGAACAGTCAAATGCAAATGGAAACACTATTACAAGATGGTATTGGCGTTTTGCAAATGGTGTAACAGATACCAAACAAACACCTAGTTATACTTATTTAAATTCAGGCAATCAAAACATACAATTGGTTGTAGAAACCGATAAAGCTTGTATTAGCGATACGCTAACAAAATCGGTATTGATTAATCCTTTGCCTACTGCCAATTTTACAACAAGCACAAAGCATTGTGAAAATGCAGCCATTAATTTTTTAGATGCTTCTGTTGCCAATGCAGGAAATTTAAAAAGATGGAATTGGGATTTTGTTGATGGTACAAAAAAAGATACTATCAGCGGAGCACCTTTTTATAAAACATATACCGATTGGAATACCTATCCTGTTCGATTAATGGTTGAATCAGATAATGGTTGTAAAAGCGATACAGTTGTTTTACCAGTTACCATTCACGCACAACCACATGTAGGATTTATATTACCAGAAGTTTGTTTAGATGATGCCGTAGCTGTTTTTACAGACACTACAACAATAGCAGATGGAACTAGTGCAATTGCCTATCAATGGAATTATAATGCAGGCAGTCCGGCTATTACCCCTGTTCCAACAATCACTAGCCTTACTACTAAAAACGGATCGGCACATTATAATGTTGCTGCTAACTACAAAGTTTCTTATAAAGTAACCACATCCTTTGGTTGTGATTCAACTTTAGCGCAAGCCTTTACTGTAAATGGTTCTACGCCGCATGCAAATTTTGTGGTGCTAAATGATACTAAATTATGCAGCAATGATTCTATTAGAATATATGATTCATCTTATGTAGATTTTGGTGTAGTAACTAAAAATGATATTTATTGGAACTATGTAAATGCATCATCGGTAGATAGTGTTGACGATAATACGTTGTTTAAAAAGCAGTACCCACATTTGTACAGTAATTTTCAAACACCTGCAACCAAAACCTACCAAATTAGAATGACTGCACACTCAGGTAATTCTTCTGTTTGTGCTAGTAGTATTACCAAAACCATTACCATCCACCAAAGCCCTAACGTGCA
>CAIKZP010000199.1 GCA_903831935.1 uncultured Bacteroidota bacterium
GGCTCAAAAATTTCATCGTCCGTTCCAGACACTGTATAGCCTTTTCTCTTTAAGGCAATTGCTAATTGGTGCATTACACTCCCCCCAATTGATATAAAATGTACCCTCATAAAATATATTTAGTGGTTCTTTTTCAAAATTTAACAATATTCTATTCGGCATAGAACAAGTTATGGCAATGAAACTTTATCTTTATTCTTATTAAGATCGAATAAAAATACAGTCAATTACCTAATTAATCTCTAAGTATGAAAAAAATCACATCCATGTTGGTATTAGCTTGCCTTTGTGCAGCAATATTTTCATCATGTGTTTCTTCCCGTTCAGCCGGCTGCCCAACCACCGATAAGAACTTCTTTAAAAGCCGGTAATTTGTTTAATTAATAGCCAAAACTGTAAGATTTACCAATGAAATGGATTCCATTAACTACTGAAAGTCAGTTACAAGAAATTATAGACCTGTCTAAAAATACACCTCAAGTAATTTTTAAACATAGTACCAGGTGCAGTATTAGCAGCATGGCGCTAAATAGAATGGAACAAGCAGATCAACCTACCAATATTGATTTCTACTATCTCGACCTTATCCAATACCGTCCTATATCGCAACAAATTGCCGAGATATTCAGCGTATACCATGAATCTCCGCAAGTGCTACTCATTAAAGAAGGCAATTGTACCTATAGCGAAACCCATATGGGTATTAGCATGGACGAACTTATAGAGCAAGTAAACTTAGTTTAAAGTTTATTCGACAACCATTTTTTAAATGATTCCTTTAACTCAACATACAATTTTTGGTTGGTGAGCATTTTATCGCGAATCTCATACTCATCGTCGGATTTTTTCTGCTGTAATATTTTGCTATTAATATCCAACTCTAGTTTTTGAATTAAATTCTCCTGCGCTTTTACATCGTTTTTTAAAGAATTGATGAAATTTCGCTGAATGATAAACTGATTCTGGAACCTTTCTACCTCGGCCCTTATGGCATTGTCGGTATACAACTTAGTTACTTCGGCCAAGTATTTATCTAATACTGTTATCTCTTCTTTCCAATAGGCCATTTCAATCAACCACAATTCGTGGGTAAAGTGTAATTCGCGTATAGATTTTTTATTGATAATCATATCAGTTGTTTTACTGAAGTTCCTGAATTTTATTTAAAACTTGTATGATAAAAGTCACTTTTATTATTGCACCTTTGTAGCCATTTAAATAACGCGTATGGAAATAGCGGGCTTTTTATTTGCCTTATTAATTGGGGTGTCTTTGGGCTTAATTGGAGGCGGTGGTTCTATATTAACCATTCCATTACTCGTTTACTTTTTTCATATCCCCCCAACCATTGCCACAGGCTATTCATTATTTATTGTTGGGATAAGTAGTTTGGCGGGTGCTGTAAATAGTTATAAAAATGGCAATATCAATTTCAACGCCAGCTTCTATTTTGGTATTACCTCTATTATTACGGTTGTATTGATCCGACATTTTTTACTACCTATCATTCCAGAACAAATTTTTCAATTTCAGCAACACACTATAACAAGGTCATTTCTTACCATGTTTTTATTAGCCATTTTAATGATTGTGGCTTCTTTTAATATGATTTTAAAAGCGCATGTATCTATTTCGAATCAACCAAATATTAGCAAATGGACTGCTTTAATTAGAGGCATTCAAATTGGTATTCTAACAGGTTTATTAGGCGCAGGCGGAGGTTTTTTAATTATCCCAGTACTACTTTTTTCTTTTAAATTACCCATGAAACAAGCCATTGGCAGCTCTTTATTAATCATTGCACTAAATGCTTTATTTGGATTTGCTACCGATATGGCCCATTATGAAATTCATTGGAAACTACTACTAACACTCACTGCTTGTGCAGTTGTTGGCACTTATCTTGGCAATAAAATTGGCACCCGAGTACCTGCCGAAAATCTTAAAAAAGGATTTGGAATTTTTATTTTACTAGCAGGTATTTACATCATTTTGCACGAAATATTTTTCTAACAATTCACTACCAGCTTTATGCATTAAATAAGCAGATGCTGAATTTTGCAATATTTCTACTATTTTTATAGACTAAAGAACGAAAATGATTGAATGGATCAAACAACCTTGGCCTTGGTATATTGCAGGGCCTTTGATAGGATTAACAGTTCCTGCTTTATTATTAATGGGCAATAAGCGATTTGGCATTTCTAGTGCCTTAAGGCATATCTGCGCTGCTTGTTTACCAGCAAAAATTCCCTATTTTAAATACCAATGGACTAAAGAGATTTGGAATTTATTTTTTGTTCTTGGGATATTCTTGGGCGGATTAATTGCAGTGAATTTTATTAATAACCCAAACCCTATTCAAGTAAATGCAAATTTAGTAGCCGAATTAAAAGGATATGGCATTACCAATTATAGCCAACTTATTCCAGTAGATATTTTTAATTGGCAAGCACTATTTCACTTAAAAGGCTTGCTATTAATGGTTTTTGGCGGATTCTTGGTAGGCTTTGGAACCCGTTATGCAGGTGGTTGTACATCGGGCCATGCCATTACCGGACTTAGCAATTTGCAATGGCCATCACTAGTAGCCACTTGTTGTTTTATGATTGGTGGATTTATTATGGCCAATTTTATTCTTCCCTTCATTTTACAATTATAATTGATGCAAAAAAATACGCCCGACAACGATTTTGAAATCCGTTCATTAGATGCCACTTGCACCAATGATAGCCAATTGGTGCACCCTTTTTGGTACAATATTAAATATGTTATAACAGGTATTTTATTTGGAATTGTTTTTGTAAAAGCAGAAATTATTTCTTGGTTTCGCATACAAGAAATGTTTCGACTACAAAGTTTTCATATGTATGGCGTTATTGGATCTGCAGTGGTAGTAGGCGCCCTATCTGTTTTTTTAATTAAACGATTTAATATTAAAACCATCTACGGCGAAAAAATATTACTCGACCAAAAGCCTTTTAATATTGGACAAATAATTGGTGGATTGCTATTTGGATTTGGCTGGGCCATTACAGGTGCATGCCCTGGACCATTATTTGCACAAATAGGTACCGGCGTATCTGTTACAATTGTAACTTTATTGAGTGCAATTGCGGGTACTTGGTTTTATGGATTAATCCGCAATAAATTACCGCACTAATTTTTATGAAAAAAATTGGATACCTATTAATCATCATCTCTCTATTGATAGGCATTGCCAATTTCTTTTTTAAAAGTGAAACGATCCCTGCCATTGCAACGAATCAAGTGATGGATTCTGCCAATTGTTGGACGGGTCCTGGCCCCTATCAAATTCCTACCGATTCATTAGGAAAACAAATTCAATACGGCAGAAATTTAATTGCCAACACCGCCTACTATTTAGGCCCAGCAGGCATTGTAGCCCATCAAACCAATGGCATGAATTGCCAAAATTGTCATTTAGAAGCGGGTACCAAACCTTGGGGAAATAATTACGGAGCAGTCGCTTCTTTGTATCCAAAATATAGAGATAGAAGTGGTAAAATTGAATCGATTGAAATGCGTGTGAATGATTGTTTACAACGTAGTTTAAATGGCCAACCACTTGATAGTTTAAGTAAAGAAATGTTGGCTATTAAAGCTTACTTTTTATGGCTAGGGAAAAATATTCCAAAGGGTACCAAACCAAAAGGTACTGGCATTCAAGACCTAGCTTTTTTATCTCGTGCAGCAAACCCAATTGAAGGGAAAATATTATATACAAACGCTTGCCTTAAATGTCATTTGGCAAATGGCCAAGGCCAAGCTGCTATTGATGGAATTGGCTATATGTATCCACCACTTTGGGGCGAACATAGTTACAATAATGCTGCAGGATTATTTAGAATTTCAAGACTTGCCGGTTTTATTAAAAACAATATGCCCAATCCTGTAAACTATCATCATCCAATACTTAGTAATGAAGCGGCTTGGGATATTGCAGCATACATTAATTCGCAACCACGGCCTAGTAAAAATCAAGATGCAGATTGGCCAAATAAGGCTAAGAAACCAATTGATTATCCGTATGGTCCTTACGCAGATAGTTTCAGTGAAATGCAACACAAATACGGACCTTACGATGCTATTGTAAAAGCAAGAAAAAAATAATTAGCAATTCTCTATAACCATCGCGCTAGCTCCTCCTCCTCCATTACAAATTCCGGCTGCACCTATTTTACCACCTTGTTGTTTTAATACCTGAATAAGCGTAACAATAATGCGCGCACCACTACAACCCAAAGCATGTCCTAAAGCAACAGCACCGCCATTTACATTCACCTTGGCGGGGTCTAATTGCATCAACTGTGTATTAGCAATTCCCACAACAGAAAATGCTTCATTTAATTCTATAAAATCAACTTGGTCCATTGTTAATCCAGCTTTGGCTACTGCTTTAGGAACAGCAATTGCAGGCGCTGTTGTAAACCATTCTGGTGCTTGTGCAGCATCGGCATAGCTTCTAATAATAGCAATTGGTTTAATGCCTAATTCGTCTGCTTTTTCTTTACTCATCAATACCAAAGCAGCCGCACCATCATTCATGGTAGATGCATTCGCCGCAGTAACAGTTCCCTCTTTTTGAAAAGCAGGTTTTAGATTTGAAATTTTATCAAACTGAACATTAAAAGCTTCTTCGTCTTTTGAAAATAAAATAGGTTCCCCTTTTTTTTGTGGGATGGAAACTGGAATAATTTCTGCATCAAAACAACCCATATTAATGGCGGCCTGACTTCTAGTATAACTTTCTATTGCAAATGCATCTTGCGCTTCTCTAGTAATATTAAATTCCTTAGCACATAGTTCTGCAGCATTCCCCATGGCATAATTATGGTAAACATCTGTTAGCCCATCTTTCACTAATCCATCCACCAAACTTACATGGCCATATTTATTACCCCATCTTGTATTAGGGCTATAGAAAGGAACATTGCTCATACTCTCCATTCCACCTGCCACAACCACATCTGCATCACCCAATAAAATTGACTGAGCCCCTTGTGCAATGGCTTTCATTCCACTGGCACAAACCTTATTAATGGTGGTACAAATAACACTGTCTGGCAACCCTGCAAATTTCGAAGCTTGTCTTGCAGGAGCTTGACCCAGATTGGATTGTAGCACAGATCCCATTAAAACTTCTTGAACAGTTGTTGGTAAAATTCCTGCACGCTCCACTGCTGCTTTAATAGCAATAGCGCCCAATTCTGGTGCTGAAAAATCTTTTAAACTTCCACCAAAACTTCCCATTGGTGTACGTACTGCAGAAACAATGTAAACAAGCTTTTGTAACATAGCATTCAATTAAACATTAAAGATACAACTACTACTAGCATTTGTAATAAGTCTAAGAACGCTTTATTCGCTTATGTTAATTCAACATCTGGTTTAGACTCATCAGTTAATGGAACCTTACCCCTATTGCTTCTTACCACTCTAGAAAACAAAGAAATTTCTTTGTCAAATAAAAATCGAATAAAGAGTTTGGTCCAAGAAGTATGGTATACCAATGCATTATAAGAAGCAGGCGCAATGGCCCTAATTTGTGGCAATTTATTCCAAGGAACAGAAGGAAAATCGTGGTGCTCGTTATGGTATCCAACATTAAATGCAACGGTGTTTAATGGACCATAATAACTAAATGTTTCTTGGTCTCCATTTAACAAATAATGTTCTTGAATCCATCTTGCCCCCAAAGGATGCAAGCCAACCGAAAAGAAAAAACTAGCTACTAAAAATACCATTGCTTTAGGACCCAAAACAACCCAAACCAATCCCATAAAAACTATTTGCACCAAAACATTTAGCGCAATCCATCCATCAAAAGGTTTTATTTCTCTTAATCGGCCCAAACGAAAAACCTGAAAAATTGGATAAAACAATAACCAAATCATTTTACCAATAAAATAGTTATCAATTAATTTGGCTTCCCATTCATTAGGTAAATCGCCGTCTAATTCCATTACCCCTTGAAATGAATGGTGTTTAATATGGTAACGCTCAAAAGAAACCGAGCTAGGAAAAATTTGTGGGATATTGGCTAAAATTCCAGCTAACCGATTGGCAATAGGATTTTTAAAAATCAATCGATGCGCGCATTCATGCACCATTACAAACAATGCATGGTCGGCAAAAGCCCCAATCAAATAGGCTGCTCCAAATACCATCCACCAAGATTGATTTACAAAAAACCAACTCAACCCTATTTGCAAGGCTACTAAAAATAATATGATAAAAAAACTAAAAGGATTCTTTCCAATCAGTTTACGAATGGCAGGATTTTCCTTTAATATTTCTTTGGTTCTAAGTCTATGTGGCTCCGGACTATTGGAGTAAACAAAAGATTTTTGTAGGCTCATAAAATACAAGATAAATAAAATCAGGTACAAAAACCAAAAAGGCGCTCATTTTACTGAGCGCCTTTTACAAATATTGATTAATTAAAGCTTATTTAACCTCTTCAAATTCAGCATCTGTTACGGTATCATTCGCTTGCTGTTGGTTACCACCATCTGCTTGAGCGCCTGCACCTGGTTGTTCACCACCTGCGGCTGCTTGTGCTTTGTAAATTTCTTCACTAGCAGCAGTCCAAGCAGTATTCATTTCTGCTGTAGCAGCATCAATGGCAGTAACATCTTGGTTTTTATGTGCTTCTTTTAATTTAGCCAAAGCCGCTTCAATTGGCGCTTTTTTGTCTTCTGGAATTTTGTCGCCAAATTCTTTGAATTGTTTTTCGGTTTGGAAAATCAAACTATCTGCTTGGTTGAATTTTTCAACACGATCTCTTGTTTCTTTATCAGAAGCTTCGTTCGCTTTTGCTTCAGCCTTCATTTGTTCAACTTCCTCTTTGCTCAAACCGCTACCCGCTTCAATTCTAATTTTTTGCTCTTTTCCAGTGCCTTTGTCTTTTGCACTTACATGCAACATACCATTCGCATCAATATCAAAAGTAACTTCAATTTGAGGTACGCCTCTTGGTGCTGGTGGAATTCCGTCTAGGTTAAATGTACCCAAACTTTTATTTTGATTAGCCATTGGACGCTCTCCTTGTAATACATGGATTTGAACACCTGGTTGACTATCACTAGCAGTTGAATATACTTCCATTTTTTTGGTAGGAATGGTTGTATTAGAAGTAATCATAGTAGTCATTACACCACCCATTGTTTCAATACCTAAACTCAATGGAGTAACATCTAATAACAATACATCTTTAATATCACCACTTAAAACTGCACCCTGAATACCTGCGCCAATTGCAACAACTTCATCGGGGTTAACACCTTTGTTTGGTTTTTTACCAAAGAATTTTTCTACAATATCTTGTACTTTAGGAATACGTGTAGAACCTCCTACTAAAATCACTTCGTCAATTTGAGAAATATTGTAACCTGCATCTTTCAATGCTGCTTCACAAGGTTTCAAACAACGAGAGAATAAATTATCTGCTAATGCTTCAAATTTAGAACGAGACAATTTCACTACTAAGTGTTTTGGAACACCGTCAACAGCAGTGATATAAGGCAAGTTAATTTCAGTTTCTGAAGAAGAACTCAATTCAACTTTTGCTTTTTCAGACGCTTCTTTTAAACGTTGTAAAGCCATTGGATCTTTACGTAAATCAATGTTTTCTTGGTTTTTAAACTCTTGAGCCAACCAATCCATGATTACTTTATCGAAGTCATCACCACCTAAGTGTGTATCACCATTAGTAGATTTTACTTCAAATACACCATCACCTAATTCAAGGATAGAAATATCAAAAGTACCACCACCTAAATCGAATACGGCAATTTTTTGGTCAATTTGTTTTTTGTCTAAACCATAAGCCAAAGCAGCAGCAGTTGGTTCGTTTACAATTCTGCGAACATTTAATCCTGCAATTTCACCAGCTTCTTTGGTTGCTTGACGTTGTGCATCATTAAAATACGCTGGAACAGTAATAACCGCTTCCGTTACTTCTTGACCTAAATAGTCTTCAGCCGTTTTTTTCATTTTCTGCAAAATCATTGCAGAAATTTCTTGTGGTGTATACAAGCGATCATCGATAGCTACACGCACAGTATTATTGTCGCCTTTAGCAACTTTATAACTCCAATGACTGATTTCTTCTGTTACCTCGTCGAAACGACGACCCATAAAACGCTTCACACTACTAATGGTGTTTTGCGGATTAGTAATGGCCTGACGTTTAGCAGGATCTCCTACTTTACGTTCTCCATTCTTTAAAAATGCAACAACCGAAGGAGTTGTTCTACGTCCTTCATCATTGGCTATTACAACTGGCTCGTTACCTTCCATTACAGAAACGCAACTATTGGTTGTTCCTAAGTCAATACCGATAATCTTTCCCATATAAATATTTTTTATCATCGACTTCTACTTGAAATCGTACTTCGACATAGTCAATCATTATGCCATCGCCAACAATGTGCAAAAATGTCAGCAACTGACAGACAATAACTCCATTTTTTTTCAGATATGGCAAAATTATATGCCAGATTGAGTCTAAAACAGCCAATGATTGGGCTGCCAAGGCTAAATAAAACAAGAATAATTATACCTAAATCGCACTAAACCTATGGCTATTGCTTATTTTTAAAGATGCAAAAAGGCAGATTATTCAATTGTATTATACTATTAGTTGGCTTGCCAATCATAGGATTTTGTCAATCAAGCACACCATTAAAACAGGGGATGCTCATTCAATCAAATACCCTAATTGAACGAACCGAATACCTTTTAGAGGCTCCAGCTAACCTAACAAATGCAGTCATCACCATCTCAGGAAAAAATATCACAGTTGATTTTAATGAGGCGAAATTATTAGGTACAACATCATTTAATGCACCCAATAAAATGCATGGTCTGGCCATAAAAATCAGCCCCGGTTCAGAAAATATCATCTTAAAAAATGCCCATATCAGTGGATATAAAATAGCTATTGAAGCCGACAGCGTAAAGAACTTATCTATAATTAATTGCAACCTCAGTTATAATTGGCGCCCTGAATTACACAGCAATAATATTAGAGAAGACGTGAGTGATTGGATGAGTTACCATAAAAACGACCATGGCGAATGGAAAAGATATGGTGCTGCTATTTATTTAAACAATTGTACCAAAGCATTTATACAAAACAATCAAATTACTGGAGTTCAATGCGCATTGTTAATGACCAAATGCAATGGTGCTGAAGTGCTAGACAATGATTTTTCTTTTAATTCTGGGTTGGGTATTGGCATGTATAGAAGTAGTAATAATAAAATATACCACAATAAATTAGACTTTAATATTCGCGGATATTATTATGGAAAATACCAACGCGGACAAGATAGTTCGGGCATATTAGCTTTTGAACAATCTAGCGACAATATTTTTGCCTACAATTCTGCTACACATGGTGGAGATGGCTTTTTTCTATGGGCAGGTCAAACTACTATGGATACTGGGCTTGGGGGATGTAATAATAATTTTATTTATGGAAATGATTTTTCATATGCATCTAACAATGGGGTTGAAATAACCTTTAGTAGTAATAGTGTTTTACACAATAGAATTGTTGGATGCGACTATGGCATTTGGGCAGGCTATAGTTATGATAGCGATTTATCCGACAACCAATTTGCACACAATAAAACAGCTATAGGCATTGAACACGGACAGTCTATAAATATTGCAATGAATGAATTTAATTCAGACAGAACGGCTATTAAATTATGGTCAGCTGCCAAACAATCTGATAGTTGGATTTATCCTACAAAACGCAATACCCAAAGTAAAATTTATTGGATAGCCGCAAATCGTTTTATGAACAATAACACTGTATATGATATTATGGGAACTGATACCATTGTATTTAGTGGCAATCAAAAAACAAATGTAATAAATGAATTTAAATTAGGCGATAGAATAAGTGAATTGGATACTACCAGAGAATCAGAAGCGCTAGAATTAGATATTCAAAAAGACAAAAGATTAAATACCATTAAGTACACAACCCTTCCAGCACAAGCATTTCCGCAAGGCAATCAAGAAATAAGAATTACAGCATGGGGTCCTTATAATTTTAAATACCCCCTACTCTGGTTAAAAAATATCGACAGCAATCAGCAAATGCATTTTGAAGTTTTAGGACCTAAAGGAAAATGGAATGTCGGTTCTATATCGGGTTACCAAATTATTGCAAAAGGAGTAGATAGTTTTCCATCTACATTGGTAGCAAAAATGATTGATACTGCCCAACAAAAAAGCATTCAACTAAATTATACTGGAGCAAAATTTATTGATCAGTTTGGACAAACAAAAAAAGAAAATGTTGAACAAAGTTTTGCTTATTCAACATTTGATCCTAAAAATACCTGGCATGTAAAATGGTTTGCTTGGGATAGTGCCACAAACCCAAATACGCAATACCGTGCTTTTACAGAACTATTAAATACAAAACCTTTACAAGACACAAGCATTGCTGCACTAGATTTTGTTTGGTGGGGAAAAATAGCTGCAAAACTACCTGCAGATTCTTTTGCAACCCTTGCTACTAGTATACTAGATTTAAAAAAAGGAACATACGAAATTGGTATTACCGCAGATGATTTGGTAAAACTTTGGGTGGATGGCGTAGAACAAATAAATGCCTGGGATGCAAAAAATGTGGCGTACGACGAATATACCCACCATAGCATTCAGTTAGATTTAAATGGCAAACACGAATTTAAAATTGTACAAGTTGATAATACAGGTTTGGCAACACTACAGTTTTATATCAAACCAATTAATCTAATGCTTTCCGAAAAGTGAAGTTCTTTTGACTCACATAACTAAAGGCTACCACAAAAATAGTAGTGAGTAATTTTGAAGGTGTTGGGTACCAGCCTAGCACATCTACAAATATTTTTAAAAATGCATAGTTTAGAAGTAAACAACCAAAAACCACTGTAAAATACTTGGCCAATTGTTTTGTTTTTTTAACACTAGTTTCTTGAAATACCACATACCTGCTTAAATAAAAACCAATAGGAAATGTAACCATAAACCCAATTAAAAATGCTGCAATATGGGGCCCAATGGTTAAAGCATAAATATGAACAGGCTGTTTTTTTAATATAAAATTGTAGGAAACAACAAACAAACTAATATCTAAACTGGTATTAAATCCACCGCAAGCAGCATAGCGAAATGTTTGCAAAGGCATGATTTTTTTGAAGATCGGATAGAACAGATCTACAACACTGAGAATCAGGCTTCGTATATATTCATGTAAGTTTCGCATTAACGGCAGCGAAGGTAGGGGTTAATTTGTTACTTTTGCAGCCTAGAAATGTTAAGAAAATGAGTGTTGTATTAAAAATAAAATCAGCAACTGTTCAAGCCATCGAGCAATTATATGGCCTGTCTTTGCCTGTAGACCAAATATTAGTGAATGCCACTAAGCCAGAATTCGAGGGCGATTATACCGTTGTTTTATTTGCTTTTGTTAAGCAGTTAAAAAAAACGCCCGATGCATTGGGTCAAGAATTAGGTGATGCTTTAGTGGCTGCAAATCCCACGCTTTTTAATAGTTATAATATTATTAAAGGCTTTCTGAACTTGGTTATAGCCAACCAATTTTGGATGGACTTTGTAGAACAAGAAAAGAATAATGCACTTTTTGGCACACAGCAACCCAATGGAAAATCGGTGATGGTAGAATACTCTTCTCCGAATACCAATAAGCCATTACACTTAGGACATTTAAGAAATAATTTTTTAGGTTGGAGTATTGCTGAAATTCTAAAAGCAAATGGTTACCAGGTTACTAAAACATGTATTGTAAATGACCGAGGTATCCATATTTGTAAAAGTATGATTGCTTGGCAGCTGTTTGCCAATGGTGCAACACCGGAATCTACAAATATGAAAGGCGATCATTTTGTGGGTGATTATTACGTAAAATTCAACGACGAATATAAATTACAAATAGCGTCATTAGTAGCAACAGGAATGGACGCAGCACAAGCAGAAAAAGAAGCCCCCATTATGAAAGCTACCCAGCAAATGTTATTAGACTGGGAAAATGGAAATGCCGAGGTTTTAAACTTGTGGAAACGAATGAACGAATGGGTATATGCCGGTTTTGATACCACATACAAAAAAATTGGAAGCGATTTTAACAAGACCTATTTTGAAAGTCAAACATATTTATTAGGTAAAGATTTAGTGGCTGCCGGCTTAGAGAAAAAAGTTTTTTTTCAAAAAGAAGACACCAGTGTTTGGATTGATTTAACAGCAGATGGTTTAGATGAAAAATTAGTACAACGTAAAGATGGCACATCTGTTTACATGACACAAGACATTGGACTTGCAGTAAATAAATACCAAGAGTTTAAAGCAGACCAAAGTATTTATGTAGTTGGTGACGAACAGAATTACCATTTTAAAGTACTGAAATTAATTTGTCAAAAACTTGGCATACCAGCCGCTGATGGAATTTATCATTTGTCTTATGGCATGGTAGAATTACCAACCGGAAAAATGAAAAGCCGCGAAGGCACTGTAGTAGATGCCGATGATTTGGTAGATGCAATGGTAAACATCGCACAACAAAAAACCGAAGAGTTAGGAAAAGTAAAAGACTTTACTACTGAAGAACTTTCTGAATTATATGATACCATTGGTTTAGGTGCTCTTAAATTCTTTTTGCTACGCGTAGACCCTAAGAAGAAAATGATTTTTAATCCAGAAGAAAGCATCGATTTTCATGGATTTACAGGCCCCTTTATTCAATACACGCACGCAAGGATTAAAAGTATTTTGCGCAAACTTTCTGCAGAATCATTTGCAACAACTACAGCAACAGGAATATTGTTACCACTAGAAAAATCTTTATCTAAACATTTAGAACTTTTTCCAGATACCATTACGGAAGCTGCTACAGAACATGATCCTTCAAAACTAGCTATCTACTTATTTGAACTAGCCAAAATATTTAATACTTTTTATACCCAGCATTCTATTGCCAATGCAGAGTCGGAAGAAAAGAAATTAATTCGTTTACAATTAGCCAATTTAACGGCTTTGGTTTTAAATAAAGGGATGCAATTGTTAGGAATAAATGTTCCAGAAAGAATGTAAATGAAAAGCTGGGAATGCCTTAAAGTATTTTACACAAGTCTTTACTATTAAAAATAGGCTTCTATAATTTCAAGAATGTAACCGGAAATACGCCTAGCGAATATTTGAAAAACAAATCTTAGCGTCGATCATAAAAAATCAATTTAGTTTATTGCTATTTATTCTTAATTATTAATAAATAGCAATTTTATTGAAAGAAGGAAAATTATTTATAGAATAATAGTCAATAAAAAGCCTCCAAAATTTGGAGGCTTTTTATTGGATTGCTCTTAATAGCTACTGGTGCGGAAGAGGAGATTCGAACTCCCACGGCTGTTACCCCGCTACCACCTCAAGGTAGTGCGTCTACCAATTTCGCCACCTCCGCATTTCTAATAAAAATCATTTGTAAAACAATTTTTATTAAGGATTGCAAATGTAGGGAGTTTTTTTTCATTCAACTTAAAGCCATAGATATTGCATAGGAATAAAAGGATTGCGAGATAGATGCTGTAAATTTGATTTAGCAAGTACAAAAACCATAAGCATTGTTTAATTTATTCGAAAACCAAAGAACCAGCGACCAACCAGATCGCCCCTCTAGGAAAAAGCCCATTTTCCCTGTTGGCAAGGCTTTGCGCGAATATTTAATTAAGTATGGCAGAGAAGTAGATTTGCCAGCAAGTTATAATGACCTATTACAATTCAATTATACCACTCCTATCAAAGACAAGCATGGCAATGATACTGCTTGGGAAAAAGCATCTTACGACATGCATTTATGGGAGCACCTTAAGGATGTAGTAGTAAAAAACTATGCCTATCTTAAAACAAAAGGCGATTTAAGTTTTATCAACCACCTCGATGTTGCAGGGATTGATTTTTGCTTTTTTGGCAATAGCCAACCTATTCGAATTCGAATTATTAATAAGTATAACGACAATTACGACCACTATTATATTAAAAAAGCAGATGCTAGCAGAATTTACGGACTTGAACTAGACCATCTTTTATCGCCAAATAGAATCACTTATTTTACCAATAACGAAACTTTAATTGAAGAACATATTCCAGGCATTCCAGGAGATATTTTTATTAAAGATTACCTCAACCATCCAAGCACCAATCAAATACGATTTGCAAAAGAATTTGTGAAATTTAATGAACGTTGTTTCACGCATTTGTTGGGTGATATGCGTAGTTATAATTTTGTAATTAATATCACACCAGATATTTTAGATTTTCAATACCGTATTCGCCCAATTGACTTCGACCAACAGTCTTATGAAGGCAGAAAAAATTTATACTTACCGCAATTTTTTAAAGAAAATAAACCATTTGTAGATAGTGTTGCCAAACACCTAAACAAAGAATCTATAGAACAATACCAAGCAGAAGAGCGTACGCAAATGGCGTTCAGATTATCGTCTGCAAAATACCGAGTAAAAGAATTATTAGATATTATGAGTGGTGATGCCATTTCTAAAGAAGAAAAAATTACACAACTAAAAGAAGAACTTGCAGAACTATTTCAACAACCTCGTTTTTTATTGGCAACTACTATGGGGCAAATTGTAAAAATGCAGTTGAAACATACACTAGCAAAGAGTTTGGCACTTATTCCAAAAACAAATATTCGAGTAGCAGACTAAAAAATATGGGGCGCTGTAATTACCCAAACCAAACTCATTTGATCTATCATTTGATAATTCAATTCAAGTGCTGTTTCGAAATTATCTTTCTTAAACCTAGCATGCAATACGCCTGATTCTTTTAATTCAAAAGATTGTATTTGCATTGCTTCACTAAAATCAATATCGCCCCTTCCCCACCATTTAAACATTGCTTCTTTAGCACTCCATAAAAGGGTTAATAATGCTGTTTGTTTTTCAATGGGGTAATCATTTACAAATGCTTGCTCTATTGCATGTAAATATTTGTGCTTGATTTTATGCACCCGATCAGTAATCATTTCTATATCAATTCCAACAGCTTGATTTTTGCTAACTATTGCAGCAGCAAAATCAGCACAGTGCGAAATAGAAAACTGGTATTGTGCTGTTGGTAAAAAAGGCTTTCGCGTCTCGGCAATTTCAATTGCATTGTGTGGAAAATCAGCAAACAAAAAAGGCAATAAGTACCTCCCCGCCAAATGCTGCAAACGCTTGTGCGGATGCGAAATAATAGAAATCATAGTAACCAATTCTGTGTAAAACAGCTCTGGCTCTTCTATTTTCCAAATGGCTAATTTAGAAGATTGGTTAATATTTTGTTGAAAAAACAATGCCACGGTGTACTTTTAGATTTTACATTGCAGAATTAAGATTTATTTGCATCCAAACCATAATTAAACCTAGAATGATATTATCAGACAAGCGTATTTTAGAAGAGATGGACAAAGGAACGATTAAAATTGAACCTTATAACCGCGAAGATTTAGGCAGCAATAGTTACGATGTGCACCTTGGTAAAAATTTGGCCACTTACGACAATAACGTTTTAGACGCCAAAGCCCACAACACTATCTCGCATTTTGAAATACCCGACGAAGGTTTTGTATTGGAGCCAAATGCCTTTTACTTAGGGGTTACGCAGGAGTACACGGAAACCCACGCACATGTTCCTTTTTTAGAAGGTAAGTCTTCTACAGGTCGTTTGGGGATTGATATTCATGCCACAGCAGGTAAAGGCGATGTTGGTTTCTGCGGAAACTGGACTTTAGAAATTTCGGTAAAACAGCCCGTTCGTGTTTATAAGGGAATGCCTATTGGCCAATTAATTTATTTTCCTGTTGACGGTGAAATTGAAGTAAAGTACAACCAAAAAAAGAATGCCAAATACAGCGGACAGCCAAATATGCCTGTAGAAAGTATGATGTGGAAGAATAAATTCTAACTAGAGACCACCATTTTTTTGTTGATATGCAATCAACCAACCAATTACTTCATTGTAACTATCAATGCCTGCTGCCTGTTTGTTTAATTTCAGGTATTGGTCGTACATACTAGTGACTGTTGGAGAAAGTCTGTTCTGGCGTTTTTGAAAGAATGCCCGAATTGCTTTTCGGTCTTTTATAACCAAACGATCTAAATGTGTCCGGTTATAAAGCAAGGTTGCTTCAAATGCTTTAAAATCTTTCTCTTTTCCAAATAATAAAACTTCTTCACTCTGCGCATAGCTAAATAATTCGAGGTAAGCAGAATAGCGGAAATACAAATCTTTCGATGCTATGGCAGTTAAATATCCCACAAAATTGGCTTCGCTTTCGCTAGCATAACCCAATTGGTGCGCCATTTCGTGACATGTGATATAAGGAATAAGCAAATTTGGAATATCAGATCGCACCTGTGCTTCGCCTGTAATTGGATTGAAATAGCCCGTAAATCCTATATAATCTCCCAACACACTATACAAACTTTGCTTTACACTAGGTTGATGATAATTTAAAAAAGGCCAATTAACCGCAGCATACCCATAGCCTTTTACAGCCTTTTCAGTAATTATTTTTGAACTGATATTAGGTAAAACGGAGTCCTTAAACTGCCTTCTACATGCATTTAAACTGTCAATTAATTGGTGCGTAATTCCAACAACTGCTTCTTTTGAATATAATTTAGGCGATAAAGACAACTGGTGCGCAATACCCAATCGATCATAATTTAATCCCCAAAACAGTTTAAAAATAAGGTAGCACCACAACACTGTTTTAATACATTTAAATGCAATATTTTTGAATAATTGCATACTAAATGACTCTTTTTTAATATGCAATAACAATTGCAAAAATCTGTAAATCAAATAAATAGATAAAATAATATACCCAATGTCGCCAATACTAAAAGGAAGGATAGCTGTTAAAAACCTAAGCGTTTTTGCCAATAAAGGGTAGCACCCTGCCGAATAATACACTTCAATTAGTTGAGGAAAATAAGACAAAACGAATAGCAAAACACAAGCCATCAGCAATAATCCGAGAGAAATCCATCTATTTACAGTTATCTTCGCAACGGTCTTCATGTTACAAATTTGCATTTTATATCGATAACCTAGCGCTGCTAAAAATCAAAAGCATTTTGCACTGATTTTCCTTTGGCAGTTACAGGGATATGAAGTACCTTTGCGAGCCTTAAAAAAAGGGATATGAGTCATCGGAGGGAATTTGAGATAGCATTTGTGGGATTGAAACCCGGTAATCATATATTCGAATATCGAATAGACGATAAGTTCTTTGTACCATACGGCGAGCAAGATTTTATTAATTGCACCGCAAACATCAAGTTGAATCTAGAAAAAAATGCTGGATTCATGTTATTGAAATTTGATGTAGACGGAAAGGCAGAAGTAAATTGCGATCGCTGCGGAAACAGTTTACCCATGCAGCTTTGGGATGAGTTCACCCTCATTGTAAAGTTGGTTGAGGAACCAGAAAAAATGAACGAAACAGAGGAAGATCCCGATGTTTTTTACATTAGTAGAGGTGAATCTCATTTACACATTGCAGACTGGATATTTGAGTTTGTTAACTTGAGTTTTCCTTTACAAAAAATGTGTGCAGAATCAGAAATGGGTGGACCAAAATGCAATGTAGAAGTGCTAGCACAGTTGAAAAAGATGGCAGAGCAAGCACTAACAGAGTCGAATACAGTTTGGAAAGGGTTAGACCAATTTAAACACTTAGATTAATTTTTTTGATATTATAAATTTCGAATTATGCCAAATCCTAAACGCAGACATTCTCAGCAACGTAGCGCAAAGAGAAGAACACATTACAAAGCTCAGGAAGTTACCCTAACCAAGGATGCAACAACTGGCGAAACCCATGTACGCCACCGTGCGCACGTAAGCGAAGGAAAATTGTTCTATAAAGGAAAACTAGTAGCTGAAAAAGCTCCTTTAAAAGCGTAACCTTTTTAGTTAAACTTTTACCTTACTTAGCCGCGCATGAATATTGGACTAGACATGATGGGTGGAGATTTTGCACCGCTTGAAGCAGTGAAAGGCTTGAAAAAGTTCCTGTCTGTTAATTCTCATGCTGTTACCATATTTTGTATAGGTGATGAAACTTTAGTACAACCGTTATTGGCGGAGTATGAGGTTCTATCACCTAATATACATTTGGTACATGCCCCAGAAGTTATTGGCTACAACGAACATCCTACAAAAGCACTTAAAGAAAAACAACAATCTTCCATTGCCATTGGTTTTCAACTTTTGGCTACTGGTAAAATTGATGCATTCATAAGTGCGGGAAATACTGGCGCAATGCTAGTGGGTGCTATGTTTACCATTAAAGCTATTGAGGGGCTTATCAGACCATGTGTTTCAGGTATTGTACCAAAAACCAATGGTGAAACTGGAATGATTTTAGACGTTGGTTTAAACGCCGATTGTAAACCAGAACAATTAAATCAGTTTGCTATTTTAGGTAGTTTATACGCACAATACATTTTAAATATTCCTAATCCTAAAATTGGTTTATTGAATGTTGGCGAAGAAGAGGGCAAAGGAAACCTATTGGCACAAGCCACCTTCCCTATCTTAAAAGAAAACCCTAGTATTAATTTTATTGGCAATATTGAAGGCCGAGACCTTTTTGGCACCAAAGCCGATGTAATTGTTTGTGATGGGTTCACAGGCAATATTGTTTTGAAAATGGCTGAAACAGTATATGACTTAGCCGAAACCCGTAACTTCCACAACGACGAATACTTTAACCGGTTTCATTACGAAAACTATGGCGGCTCTCCTGTTCTAGGTGTAGCAAAACCAGTAATTCTAGGACACGGCATTAGTAGTGCCAAAGCATTTACAAATATGATTCAGTTAGCTACGCAAATGGTAGAAACTGATGTTTGTGCTAAAATGGCGGAAAGCTTTAAAGCGTCTTAAAAATCTTCCTTTATTTTTTTGTAGTTAAATACCCGTATTAATAAATTTAATGCTGCGAATGCAATTCGGCCATCTCAAAACAATACCTTTGCTACAAACAACTGTTAGTTTATGTGGCTGAATAATATATTAGAAACCATTGGCAACACGCCCCTAATTCGCATTAATAAAATTACCAAAGACCTTCCTGCAACGGTTTTAGCCAAAGTAGAATATTTTAATCCAGGCAATTCCATTAAAGATCGTATGGCATTAAAGATGCTGGAAGTGGCTGAAAAAGAAGGTAAAATTAAACCAGGCGGAACCATTATTGAAGGAACTAGTGGCAATACAGGCATGGGATTAGCGCTTGCTGCAGTAGTAAAAGGATACAAATGCATTTTTACTACCACCGATAAACAGAGTAAAGAAAAAGCCGATATTTTAAAAGCAGTTGGTGCCGAAGTAATTGTTTGCCCCACCAATGTAGAGCCATCAGATCCACGCTCTTATTATTCCGTTTCTAAAAGACTGGCAACCGAAGTACCCAATTCATGGTATGTAAACCAATACGATAATCTAGCAAATAGAGATGCACACTACGAACAAACCGGTCCTGAAATTTGGGCGCAAACCGAAGGAAAAATCACCCATTTAGTGGTGGCATCTGGCACTGGTGGCACCATTGTTGGTACAGCAAAATTCCTCAAAGAAAAAAATCCGAATATTCAGGTATGGGCCATTGATAGTTATGGCTCATTGTTGAAGAAATATTTTGATACTGGAGAGTTAGACCAAAAAGAAGTGTATCCTTATATCAGTGAAGGTTTTGGAGAAGATTTTGTTCCAGCAAATTATAATATGGAATTGATTGATTGCTTCGAAAAAGTAACTGATAAAGACGGTGCTGTAATGGCCAGGCGTATTGCTAAAGAAGAAGGACTTTTTTGTGGATACAGCGCTGGCAGTTGTTTACAAGGCGTGATGCAATTGAAAGACCAGTTAAAAAAAGACGATGTAGTGGTGTGTATTTTTCATGATCATGGTAGTAGGTATGTTGGAAAAATATACAATGATGAATGGATGATGGAAAGAGGATTTTTAGAAGTTAAAACATTTAAAGATATAGTGAGTGGCCGAACTAGTAAGCGTTTGGTAACTGTTCAGCCAAATAATACTGTAGCCGATGCAGTTGAAATGATGAAGAAATATGATATTGAACATATCCCTGTTTTTAGCAACGGAATTAATATTGGTGCAGTTAGTGAAACCGGATTATTTATGAAAGTTTTTAGTAACCCTGAAATAAAAAATCAGTCGGTTGAAAGTGTTATTGAAACCGCATATCCTGTAGTAGCTTTTGATACTCCTGTTGAAAGATTGGGCAATTTAATTACCAAAGAAAATGGTGCCGTATTAGCTAAAGACGAAAAAGGCGATTTTCATATTGTTACCAAGTATGATGTTATTCAAAGTTTAGCAAAATAATACCGCAAATAAATTGGTTGAATTTTGCCGGTTTATTACCTGCTTATGCGTACACTATCGACTAAAAGCTAACAACTGTTTGGCCTAACTAACGTATCTTGCAACCCGATTAAGCAATCAGATTATTCATACAAACACCCAATTTTACAATGAAAAAATACAGAGCCGGGGTACTTTTTGGTGACGAACTAGAAGCCTTATACAACGATGCAAAAGACAATCAATTTGCATTACCAGCAGTAAATACCATTGGAACAAATACCATTAATGCTGTTTTAGAAACTGCAGCAAAAGTGAATTCTCCTGTTATTATTCAGTTCTCGAACGGCGGTGCACAATTCATTGCAGGAAAAGGAATGCCTAACGATCAATTACAAGCAAATATTCAGGGAGGAATCTCTGGGGCTTTACATATTCACAACGTAGCCAAATATTATGGCGTACCGGTTGTTTTACACACCGACCACGCTGCAAAAAAATGGTTGCCATGGATTTCAGGATTAATTGATGCTGGAGAACAATATCACAAAGAAAAAGGACAACCCCTTTTCAGTTCTCATATGCTTGATCTTTCCGAAGAACCACTAGAAGAAAACATTGAAACCTCTGTTGCATTTTACAAACGTATGGCCCCCTTGGGCATGAGTATTGAAATTGAACTAGGTGTTACTGGTGGAGAAGAAGATGGTGTTGATAATAGCGATGTAGAAAACGACAAACTATATACCCAACCACAACACGTAGCTTATTCTTATACTGAATTAAGCAAAGTTGGCAACTTGTTTACGGTTGCTGCTGCTTTTGGAAATGTACACGGTGTATATAGCCCAGGAAATGTGCAACTCCGTCCTGAAATATTAAAAAACAGTCAAGACTTTATTCGAGCCGAATTAAAAACCGGACCAAAACCTGTTTACTTTGTATTTCATGGTGGTAGCGGTTCACCACAAAGCCAAATTCGTGAAGCCATTAGTTATGGTGCCATTAAAATGAATATTGATACCGATTTACAATGGGCTTTCTGGGAAGGCATTCAACAATTTTATGTGAAAAATGAAGGCTATTTGCAATCTCAATTGGGTAATCCAGAGGGTGCCGATAAGCCAAATAAAAAATACTACGATCCTCGCGTATGGTTACGCAAAGGAGAAGAATCATTTATTAAACGTTTAGAAGTTGCATTCGAAGATTTGAACTGCATTAACCGAAACGCGTAATTTTATTCAATTATAGAAACCGCCCTTTAGTTAGGGGCGGTTTTTTAGTTTTAGCATAAAAAAATATTACCTTTCACCCCCAATTGTACTTGCTTTTTATGAAAAAAGAACGAGAAGAAGATTTTGAATCGAATTTAACTGGCGAAGAACCACAAGGAGGTGATCTTGCAAAGCCAAGATGGTTTAAACGTATTCGTAAGGGTATTTTAACCTCAACTGCCGATAAAAAAGAAACCCCAGAAGGACTTTGGAACAAGTGTCCAGAGTGTAATTATATATGTACTACTACTGAATTAAAAGAAAATTTATTCGTTTGTACTAAGTGTAATTATCACCACCGAATTGGTAGTGAAGAATACTACGATTTTTTGTTTGATAATAACGAATACACCGAACTTTTCGACAATATTAAAAGCATTGACGCACTCGGATTTACCGACTTAAAATCTTACCAAAAACGTTTAGATGATATTCATTCTAAAACAGATTTGAAAGATAGTATGCGTGTTGCATCAGGAAAGGTAAATGGCGAAGGCCTCGTGATTGCTTGTATGGATTTTGAATTCATTGGTGGATCATTGGGCAGTGTAATGGGCGAAAAATTTAGCCGTGCTGTTGACTATTGTATCAAGCACCAACTACCCTATTTAGTTATCAGTAAAAGCGGTGGCGCAAGAATGATGGAGAGTGCTTTTAGTTTGATGCAATTAGCTAAAACAAGCGGTAAATTATCGCAACTTTCTGATGCTAAACTTCCTTTTATATCTTTATTAACCGACCCGACTTTTGGTGGAATCTCTGCTAGTTTTGGAATGTTGGGCGATATGAATATTGCTGAACCTGGCGCCCTTATTGGGTTTGCCGGACCTCGTGTAATTAAAGAAACCATTAAAAGAGATTTGCCAGAAGGCTTCCAAAGAAGTGAATTTTTATTAGAACATGGTTTCTTAGATTTTATAGTTGATCGTAAAATCTTAAAAGACAAATTAGCGCAAGTGGTGCGTTTGTTGAGAAATTAATCTTTCGCATAATTTATTTTTCTGCCAAGATAGTGTAAGCGGTATGACAAAGGAAATGAACAACAGGCAGGCTTATTTTAATTACCTCATAGAAGATAAATATGTGGCTGGCATTGTATTAATGGGTACTGAAGTTAAAAGTATCCGTGACGGTAAAGTTAGTTTCAACGATTCTTTCTGCTTATTCGACAAAGGCGAACTTTGGGTAAGGGCTTTGTACATTGCATCCTACTCACATGGCAATAATAATAACCATATAGAAGTTCATGATCGCAAACTTTTACTAACCAAACGCGAGTTAAAAAAGTTAGAAAACAGAATGAAGGAAAAGGGCTATACCATCGTTCCCCTAAAAATATTTTTTACCGATAAAAATCTTGTGAAAATTGAAATTGGATTAGGCCGCGGTAAAAAGAATTACGACAAACGCGAAACCATTAAGGGTAGAGATGTAGAGAAAGAAATTAAACGACTACTCAAAAGATAATACACTAATCTTTGGTTAATCATCATACCGACGTTTCACTGGTTCTTTGTAAGCCAATTGTTCTTCCAAAGATGTTGGGTCTGGATTTTTTGTAATGGCTACTGCCACTTGAAAACTAACAAATAAAAAAACAAAAGACCCTATTAACTCGCCAAGCCCGAACCAATAGCCCCAAAATTTATACAATACCGCTTTTTCTGGGTGATCCGTTTCGTAAATCACTTCTACTTTATCGCCAGCATGTAAGGTTCTAAAATAATAAGCAGCATCTACCGAAAAATCGTGGTATCCGTTTGAAAACACAGCTTTTGGCATTTGTTTTTCTGCAGTATTAACAGGAGAAAGCACAATTGTAGCAGGTGCTTTCTCTCCATCAAAATAATCGGGTTGTCTGGTAAATAAAGTATAGGTACCAAAACAAATAAGGTATAAAAATAAAACAGCTTTGTACAAGGTACTTGTGTTTGCTAGTTGATTAATTCGCCAAACTTCTAAAATCTACAGGTACCAATTTACTCACACCTGGTTCTTGCATGGTAACACCATAAATCACATCCACCGCACTCATGGTTTGCTTGTTATGGGTTACAATAATGAACTGAGAGTTGTCACTGAATTTTTTAATCATCTGTGTAAACTTACCTACGTTGGCATCATCAAGTGGCGCATCCACCTCATCCAAAATACAGAAAGGTGCAGGTTTAATTAAGTAGATGGAAAACAATAATGCTGTTGCCGTTAATGTTTTCTCTCCTCCACTCAATTGCGTAATAGATGATGGACGTTTTCCTTTTGGTTTAGCAACAATATCAATGCCTGTTTCGGCTAAATTAGTAGGATCCACCAAAATCATGTCGGCCGTATCTTCTTCTGAGAATAAGGCTTTAAATACTTTTTGGAAATTCTCACGAACTTTATTGAAAGTATCTAGGAACTGCTGATTAGCCGTAGCTTCTACTTCTTGGATGGTTTGTAGTAAACTATCTTTTGCACTAACTAAATCATTCTTTTGTTCTAAAATAAACTCATAGCGTTTTTTCATTTCAGTATACGCTTCAATAGCCGTTGGATTTATTTCACCCATATTTTCCAAACGCTTCTTCATGCGATCTGAACCGCTTTGCAATTCCTCTAAACTAGTATCAGTAGTTCTTGGCTCTGCAATAATATCATCTAAATCTACTCTAAACTCTACACTCAAACGCTCTTTCATTCCAGCCAATTGCAATTTCAATTCATTCAATCGGTCCTTAATTTCAGAAACCAAATGATCTAACATTTCTTTGCTCTTAACCTTCATGCGCAATGCACTCTCCTTCTCTTGCAGCGCATTTCGTAAATTATAATAGGCTTGATCTGCTTCGTTTAATAATTTTTCTTCCGTTTCTTTTGAACGCAATAATTCTAATAATTCTGCTTGTACATCTACTAATGCTTGTTCACTCTGTGCAATATTACCAGATGCTTCTGCTAACTGAGCGGTATTATTTTGAATTTGAAAATGCAAATCGTTTAATTGATTTTCTTTAAATACCAACTCTTGTTTTAACCCATTGATTTTACTTTGTTGGCGGGTTAATTGCAGGTTGATATCATTGTATTGAACAGATGCATAATTGTATTCCTGTTCTGCTAACTGATATGCCTGCTCTACCACTTGCATTTCATTGGTAGTTGCTTGCATTTGCTCATTTAACAATAACAAAGACTCTCTGGTTTCTGCAATAGCATCTTGCTCATCTTGTAAACGCAATTCAATATCTTCTAAACGCTGTTGCCCAGTTTGCTGTGCAAGCAATAAATTTTCGTGTTTATTACGCGCTGCAAATAATTGATTGGTTAGCTGATTAATTTCATTCTCTGTTTGCTTAATAGCATTCTCTTTCAACTGTTCGTTAAAAGTAATTACCTCATTATGCTTGAGTTTAATTTCGGCTTTTAATGCATTTACAACTGCATCTTGTAAAATAATTTCGTCTTGTAGTTTTTCTAAATTCTTTGCACGACCAATTTTTTTACCTTCAAAAAGCCCCACACTTCCACCAGTTAAAGTGTACTTCCCTTTTACATACTTACCCGTTTTTTCTAAAACAATTGCACCATTACTATTGGCAATTGCTTCTTCATTTTCGGCGATATATACATTCCCTAATAAATACTCGGCTAGTTTTTGGTATTGTGCATCTACCTCAATAACATCCAATGCTTTGATGGTATTGGCTGGTTGGTGTGTTTCAACTTTAATATCATTGAACTTCTCTAATAAAAAGAAATTCGCTTTACCTTTTTTGTTATCGTCTAACAAATGAACCGCTTGTAAGCCTTCTTGCAAATTATTAACTACATAATAATTTAAATAAGGCTCTAATACATTTTCAACCGCTGTTCTATATGCTTCTGTTACATAAATGATATCAGATAAAATAGGTGCTTGGTGATTCCAGTTTGGATTCTTGTGTAAGAATTTAATACTCTCTGGATATCCTTCCATTGAATCGATTAAACTTTTTAATAACGCAAATTCGTTTCTACGGGCATCTAATTTGCGGCTTTCTTCGGCTAATTCATTTCGCAAGGCTTCCATTTGAGCTTGCGTTTCAAAAATCAACTCTTTTGTTTTTTCGTGTTGGTCTTGTAATTGCTGAAGGTCTATGCGTTTTGCTTCGAGGGTTGTTTCTTTTTCTGCTAGTTCAATGGTTAATTGATCTAATTGAGAAAGCCTATTTTGCTTTTCATCACTTAATTGTATCTGTGCTCTTTGCAAATTTTGAATACTTGTATCGGCAACCGCTACTTTCTTTTCTGCATCAAACTGGCTTCTTTGAATTTGTTGGAACTGACCGCGTAAAGCATCAACGCCCGACCGTCTTTCGTCGAATATTTGACGTTTGTCTTCGATATCCATTTTAGAGGTTTCTACACGATCTTGTAAATCTTGCAAACTACTCTCTTCTTCGCCTACTTGTAATTGGGTAAATTCAATGCTGTCTCCAATTGTTTTCAATTGGCCTTCTGCTTTTTCTAAAAAAGATTGTAAGCCAGTTTCTTTTTCTTTTAAAAATTGAAGTTTTTGGCTTGCTAGGTTTTTATCGTTTTCTTTTCCACGTAAATTTTGAACTAGGTCGTTAAAAGCATGCTGTTGCGCCTGTAATGCTTTTTCTTTTTCAATGAAACCTAATTTTTCTTGCTCAATTGCCGCATCTTCTGTGGCAACTTCTGCTTCAATTTGTACTTTTTTATTGGTCTCTAGTTCTTGTTGATCGTTTAATTGGCGGTAGGTAATATTAAATCCGTCTAAAGCGGCTTTAGCTAATTCAATACATATTTCTTTGTAGTCTTTTTTAATTTCAAAATACTTCTCTGCCTTTTTAGCTTGATTTTCTAGGGTTTTAAGTTGGTTATTGATTTCAAATAACAAATCCTCAATACGTGCTAAATCTTGTTCAGTAGCGTCTAGTTTAGACTTCGCTTCTTTTTTACGGGTTTTATAAATGGTAATTCCAGCAGCCTGCTCCAACATTTTTCGGCGGCTATTTTCCTTATCCTTAATAATATCGTCCACCATGCCCAATTCAATAATGGCATAACTATCGGTACTTACACCAGTATCTAAAAACAAATTGTGAATGTCTTTCAATCTACACGAAACATCATTTAAACGATATTCACTCTCTCCATTTTTATAAAACCTACGTGTAACAGTTACCGTATTAAATTCAGTTGGAAGCAAGTTTTTGGTGTTCTCAAAAGTCAAACTAACCTCAGCCAAACTACTTGGGCTTCTTGTTTTACTTCCATTAAATACCAATGCATCTAAGTTCTCACTACGTAAAGCAGATATTTTTTGTTCGCCAATAACCCAGCGAATACTATCAATAATATTACTCTTTCCACATCCATTAGGCCCAATGATACCAGTGATACCTTCGTCGAAACTTACTACTGTTTTATCAGCAAAGCTCTTAAACCCTTTAATCTCAAGCGATTTTAATCTCACAGTTTTCCTATTTATTACTTGCGAACATACCAAAAAAGGGGTAATAAAACCATTTCAAAATTCTATCTGTGTATAATAAGTGGAGAAAAAGAACAGTTAAAAATAAATATCTAAATATTAATTTAACAAAAAACTCATTTACAATATATTACAACAATTTATTAAATATAAATACTAATATAAAAACAGCTATAAAAAACCAAGATGGAAAGTTATCTTTGCCATTAATCAAGCAGATAAATTTTGCCAGCACTTGTTTTTACCGTTACCAACGAATTAAGCTTCGACCAACGCATGCAAAGAATCTGCAACGCCTTGGCTAGTGCCGGCTATTCTGTTACCCTTGTTGGCCGAACAATTAAAAACAACCCTCCCTTAACGAACTGCAATTTTCATCAAAAGAGAATAGATCTTTTTGCTAAGAAAGGTCCGCTATTTTATATTGAGTATAATATCCGTTTATTCTTTTACCTGCTTTTTCAACCAGCAGACTTGATTTGCGCTATAGACCTAGACACCATTTTACCCTGCTATTTTGCTAGCAGACTAAAAGGAACCAAACGTGTGTATGATGCACACGAGTATTTTACTGAACAAAAAGAAATTGTAAGTAGACCGAGCATCTATAAAATCTGGATGGCAATAGAAAAATTTAGCGTCCCAAAATTTAAAGATGGCTACACCGTAAATAATTGGATAGCTGCAGCTTTTGAAAAAAGATATGGCGTACAATACCAAACCATTCGAAACCTTCCAGTTAAATACCCCTTAGAATCAGTTCCTAAAACAGATAAATTTATACTATACCAAGGGGCAGTTAATGAAGGAAGGTGCTTTGAAACCCTTATTCCTGCCATGAAAAATGTGGACTGCAAACTAGTAATTTATGGTAATGGAAATTTTATAAAACAATCATTATCAATTATTAAAAGAAATTTACTTACTAATAAAGTTTCAATAGAACCTGCTATTCCTCCAGCCGAACTGCGTAAAATAACGCCTACTGCATATATTGGATTAACCCTTTTCGACCAAACAGGGCTTAACCAATACCATTCTTTAGCCAACCGTTTTTTCGACTATATTATGGCGGGCATTCCACAACTTTGTGTAGACTACCCAGAATACCGAGCCATTAATGATGTTTACA
>CAIKZP010000200.1 GCA_903831935.1 uncultured Bacteroidota bacterium
TTTATAAATAATACGTTTTTTTATATAAAAATAAAATAAATGTGTTAAATTATTAAAATAAATACTATGATTATAACTTAATCCCCCTATCTTTACAGTGTTAATAACAACGGAGTAAAACAACTTACAAAATGCTCTAAAAAGTTAAAGACACAGTTCAAACAAATTAGAATAAAGACTTTTCTTATATGGCAAGCAATCGAAGACGACCCCTGTTTCTACAGGGGTCTTTTATTTAAGACGACACAGAATCAGATTAAGTATCAGTTTAAAATTTCTAAAAAATGCTTAGCCCAATCCCAATTTTATAAAAGAATTAATTTATTAGTTACTAGTCTATTTAGATTTGTAATCACATCTTTTCTATCATAATTTATTAAGCTTTAACATTAAAATATTTGACTATTGTTTTTTATCATTGAAAAGCAACGATTATTACTTTTATTTGTAAGACTAAATCCCTAATTAGTTAACTAGTACTTCTTTTTACACATGAGTCGAATATATTTATTCATTTTCTTTATCAGTATTTCAACTAGCACACTAATAGTTAATGGGCAAGAATACCATGCAATAAATGGATCTCCGTACGCAGGAGCTGCAAGTAGCTTTAATAACCCTGCATCAGGTGTAAATAGTATTTACAAATGGGACCTTAACTTATTTTCATTTCAAACAACTGTTGCAAGTAATCACTTAACACTATTCAATACAACACTTACTAATCCTAGCAATGCCATTTTAAGTTTTGATGAAGGAAGCAATAGCCATTATGCACATCATAATTTAGACCTTAATTTGTTTTCATTGCAATATAAAATTGATGAAAAAAGATCCTTCTCAATTGGCCTTCGCGGTAGGATGTATAACCATTTAAAAACTTCACCAATCATTGGCAACGATACTATTACTAGTAATTTAAGTTTTTTAAAAGCCAATCGTACCACCCCGTTTATAGATGGCTATTTCACACATGCTGGATGGATTGAAACCAACTTAAATTATTCGCAAGTATTAGTTGAATCAAATAACCAACGATTAACTGGTGGCATTACTGTGAATCTTCTAAGAGGCATTTCTGGAGCTTATGCCAAATTAAATAAAATAGTTGTTTCTGAATTTGTTAATGGCATTGATACAGGCTATACATTGGTTAGAGGAGGTTTTAATTATGCCTATTCAAATAATTATGATAATGCAAATACTAATATTAGTTCCTCACAATTAGTAAAAGATTTTCTGAAAAATTCTTTGTCTAGAATTGGTTTTAGTTTAGGATTTGAATATAGTATTTACAATAATTATAATAATGATGGAGCCTCGAATAATCCAATTAACTATTCATGGAAAATAGGATTAAGCATCATGGACATAGGCCACAACACATTTAAACCAAGTGAATACGCTGGAAATTTTTATAGCCCTCAAGCAAAAATTACAGATGCTGTTATTGGAAATAAATTTAGCAATATTCCTGCTATAGATGCATTTAGAGATTCATTAAAAACAATCTTTCAAAATTACGATGCCATAACAAGTAATTACACCATTAGCACACCAACTAGAATTATACTAAATGTAGATAAAAACTTAGGGAACCATTTTGCATTAAATACCGAGTTGAATATGAATGTATTTTCAACTGCTGATCATTCTAAATTGCTAACAAGAGAACTAAATCTACTAACTGTTACACCTAGATGGGAAACAATTTTTTTAGGATGTTATATGCCCATTCAATACAATACACAGGGGAACCTATGGGTTGGTGCTGCTATAAAATTTGGCCCATTAACCATTGGCTTACATGATATTAGTTGGATGAAAAAAATTAGCACTATAAATGGCGGTGGTTATGTTTTATTTAGCTTACATCCTTTTAATACAAAAAAGGTTATTAGCAGATTCGATTGTCCTGAATAAATACAGGATATTTTGATTATTTTCATTACTTTGTTCTATCATTTACATAAGCCCCTAATGGATGAAACCCCTATTCTTCGATCAATCAATTCTTCATTTTTTTAACCAATTTGCAAATCGATCTCCATGGTTTGACCATTTTATATATATGATTGCCGACAATAATTTACTCAAAGGCGGAGTAATGTTTTCGGTATGTTGGTATATTTGGTTCACTTATCCTGGTGCACAGATGCAAAAAACAAGGAAAGGCGTACTTACCAGTTTTTTGGTGGCATTTGTAGCTGAAGCAACTTGTATTATTTTGTCTTTAACTCTACCATATAGAGCTCGGCCTTTTTTGAATCCAGAACTAGCCTTAAACATTCCATTAAAACTAGATAAGTGGTGGGATACCATTAGCTCATTCCCTAGTGACCATGGCACATTGTTTATGGCTATTAGTTTTGGAATTTGGCAGACAAATAAAAAATTTGGATGGGCCTGTTTACTTTACACTATCATATTCATTTATTTCCCAAGAATGTATTTAGGCTTACACTATCCTTCTGATATTTTAGGTGGTGCATTAATAGGAATATGCTTTGTGCTAATTGGTTTTAATGTGAAATTTATCAGTACAGGAACTGATTATATTTTAAAATTCGCAGAACAAAAACCACATTTTTTTTACCCATTACTTTTCTTACTAACTTATCAGCTATCTGATCTGTTTTTAGATACAAGAGAATTACTAGGTTTTATCAGACATCCTTTGGGGAAATAAATACGCTATTATTTTTCAATGTAATATAAACTTGTTGGAAGTAAATTCTAACAAGTTTTTTTAATGTTTTAAACGATACTTTTTTAAAACTTTAGGACTATTGAAATATTTATTTAAATCTTCTTCTGTCATGTTATTATTTAACCCCAATGGAACATCAATCAATTGGAGCTGAATTTGTTTTAATTCATCTTTCAATTGATTTGTTTTTTGTACAATGGCAGGATCTCTTTCGGCAATTAAGCTATTATCTGCCAATCGATATTCTAACCTTTTAATGGAAGTTCTAACCATTGATGCTTGGTTTTGATCATATACTCTTTGTGGCGAAACGGCTTCTTTTACAGGCACTAATGAAATACCTACACTAGGCAATATTTTTCCTAACTGCTTACTACTTTCTGAAACTGATGTAGACATAATAGTACCCGATAATGTAGTTGACGAGGCTGTTATATCAAAAACAGTTCGAGTGTCTTTTACTTTTTTAATACTCTTATCTAGTTGTAAAAAAGAATATTTTAATTCCAAAATATACCTATTCAATACTTTCACTTGTGTTTGATACGCTTGGAGTGCTAAAGGATAGTTTAAGGCATCTTTAATAATTACTTTTACAAGCGCAGTATCACGAGATTGAAAACGAGTTGCCCCTACAAAATTGATGAGTACAATTTTTACTTTTCCAGAATCAGCGTCTTTTACAAAATCAAACCCAGGGCTCCAACTAAAATCGTCATCACAATGTCTTACAGGTGTTACATTCTTCAATGGCACATTTGAATAGTAAGTAATATTTTCAATAGGAAAACTTCCTGCCTCGCATTGTACTTTAAAATTCAACGTATCTCCTTCTTCAATAGTCACCACAGGACTTACCGATAACTTTAATTTAGACGGAATAATTTCTGTGTTGTAAAACATTAAAACAAAACTTGTATCAATTTTTTCAGTTGGATGATCTGGTTTATTTACACCTAGTACAATTTTATATTCATAATCATATTTTAACTTCCCCGATAAAAAAAAAGATTTTGATGCTTTAAAAGTTATTCGGCCATCATCCTTGTTTATTTGCATACCAATTGGGGCATTGCGCAAATACCAAAAATAATTTCCTTGTTTATTAATAATTGGTTGATAATGCAATATAGAATCTGCAGCCAGTGTAATATAAGGCGAAAGATTACTCATCCTTAGTAGCGTATCAACTGGCAATGCTACAATTTCTGGAATTGTATCGTGGGTAATTAAGGGAACTGTGTCTGATTTAAGATTTACAGGATTTGTAGTATGATGCAATTGAATGTTTTCTGTATTATTTGCAAACAAACAATTAGAAATGCCACAGACAATAAGTAACGCTAAAAACTTAAACATACATCGCGTTTTATTTGAAAAATGAAAAACATAGGAATTCAAAAAAATCAAGTGTAATTTACAGAGTAATCTGTTATAGTTTCAAAGTACTTAGCATTTTTATATAGAAGGATTTAGATTCAAAGTATGTATTAATCGGCTTAATTATGCAATAACTTGATTAAATTGACTATATTATAAAACCCCATGAATACAGAATATTGGTATGTTTTTTTTGCTTGTATTGCAGTGGATGTGGTGCCTTTGCCCTTGCCGCCAGCATTTGTTGTAATGGTTTATTTACAAATTCATTACAATTTAAATGTATGGATGGTAATAAGTATTGGTGTTGCAGGTTCCGTTTTAGGTAGGTATATTTTAACATTATATATTCCTAAAATTGCACACAGACTATTTAATCCTGCTAAAAATGAAGACGTACAATTTTTAGGAAGGAAACTAAAAGAAAAAGGCTGGAAGAGCCAATTGGCTATTCTATCCTATTCTTTATTACCACTACCAACCACTCCCTTATTTATAGCTGGCGGAATGGCCAAAATGAAGCCCTATTTAATTATACCAGCATTTATGATTGGCAAATTCACTAGTGATGCTGTTGCAGTGTTTATGGGTAAATACGCAGCAGAAAATGCATCTAGTGTTATAGATGGAATCATTTCTGTAAAATCCGCAATTGGGCTAGTATTTGGAATACTACTTTTATTTGCTTTCTTATTCATTGACTGGCGGTCATGGGTACAAGAAAAGAAATTCAGAATCAATTTTAAAATTTGGAAATAAACAACCGCATATCTTCAGAAGTTTCTACCTGCTAATTAAAGAACAGTCTATTTTTTATTACATATGTAAGGAATAGCCTAAATGCTGTATTAATATTTAATCCAAACACTTTTCCTCCATTATCTTGTTTTCCATTCTGCAACCTACGTAAAACAGCAATTCTATTACCCCCCCCAAAAAAAACATTCCCTTTTACTAAATATTTCAAGATTAGTTAAATAAAAAATGCTCATTATAAATGATTGAATTAGTAATACCTTAGGGATTGTATTATATTTTAAATACTAACACCTAATAAACAAGTATAAAAAATTCTGCGTTTTATTATGTCAAAGAAATAACCAAATCAATAAAAATATAAGAGAATAATTAATTGTTTTACAATATGAAAAGACGAAAATTTATTTATCAAACCTCAATGGGATTAGGTGGATTGCTACCAATTGTTAATTCACTTAACGCAATGAATGTTCAAGAAGGACCTTATTTTAGTACAGGAATAAAAATTGGAGAATTAACCAGTAACGAAGCCATTATATGGGTAAGACTTACAAAAGATGTAAAACCAGTTGGCAAAGAAGCGCCTGTTCCAACAGTATTGTATTTAGATGAAAAAAATGGCGAATGGCATCCAACCGCATATTTTAAAACTAAATACAAACAAGACAGACCCGATAGAGAAGTACAAGTAAATTATCCAAATGGATATACTGTAGACGCCATAGAAGGTGCAGTACCAGGCATTTCTGGAGATTATAAAATATCATACAAACCAATCAATTCAACTAATTGGAAAACAACAAAATGGTTGAGCGTAAACGAGCATGCAGACTTTACCAATCAAATTAAATTAGAAAATTTAATTCCTGGAACACAATACGAAATTAAAATAGAAGCAAAATCTAAAACCAGTAACACTATTGCGTCTTCTATAACAGGCTCATTTAAAACAGCTGGAAAAGCAACCGATACAAAAGACGTTCACTTTATGGTTACTACTTGTCATGAATATGCAGATGTAGACGACCCAACTGGAGGTGGCTTTAAAATTTACAAGCACATGCAAGCCTTAAACCCAGATTTCATGGTGCATACAGGCGATGTGATTTATTACGATTCAATGGCAAAAGAACTTTCCTTAGCTTATTGGCATTGGCAAAGAATGTTTGGATTGAGAAATGCAATTGACTTTTACAGACAAACGCCTACCTATTTTATGAAAGACGATCACGACACTTGGATGAATGATTGTTATCCAGGAGAAACCACAAGGTTCATGGGAAAATTCACGTTCAATCAAGGTGTTGAAACATTCAAGCAACAAGTTCCAATGAGCGAAAAACCTTATAGAACTTTTAGATGGGGTAAAGACTTGCAAATTTGGGTAGTAGAAGGCAGAGAATATCGAGACAAAAACAATATACCCGATGGACCTGAAAAAACTATTTGGGGGAAGGTTCAAATGGAATGGTTTAAAAATAGTTTTGAAGCATCTGATGCAACTTATAAAATTTTAATTAGCCCTACGCCTATTGTTGGGCCAGACCGTCCACAAAAAAGAGACAACCATGCAAATAGCGGCTTCGCTTATGAAGGCGCTCAAATAAAAAACTTTTTATCTGGCCGAAAAAATGTGTTTGTGATTTGTGGCGACAGGCATTGGCAGTATGTTTCACAAGATTTAAAAACCAAGCTAATGGAATTTAGTTGTGGGCCTGCAAGTAATGAACACGCAGGAGGTTGGAAAAAAGAGGAGGTATTACCAGAGCATAAATATTTAAATATTGTAGGAGGTTTTTTGAGTGTGCAAATTAAAAGAGCAAATAATATTGCCGCCATAACATTTACACATTATAGTGTTGATGGAGAAAAATTACACACAGAAAATTTTAACGAACTATCATAGCTTGCTAAATATTTTTTTAAATAGATACCTTGTCTTTAAATAAAATTGTAAATAGCATAAAGTATTTTAAATGATAAAATCTAATTAATGAAGAAATTTCTACCTATTTTAATATTGTTGGTATCTCAAAATAAAACCATTGTTTTTTCGCAAAATAAATCTTTGCCAGATTTACCAAAAGCAAGTACCAACTTAGTTTTAATGGCGCCTATTAATTCATGGGACGAAGCCATACCATTGGGCAATGGCCTATTAGGCGGATTGTTATGGGGCGATAAAAACACTATACGTTTGTCTTTGGATCGTGGAGATTTATGGGACGAAAGAACCCATGGAGAAAAAGAGTGGTGGAAAAAAAGAACCTATGCAAAAGGTGCTGAATTATTAGCTGCTAAACTATACGATTCATTAAACGGTTGGTGGGATGACCCATACAATGGATTAACCCCAACCAAATTACCTGCAGGTAGAATTGAAATTAAATTGCCGTCTACAGAAACAGTGAATCGCTTTGATTTAAATTTAGCAACTGCAGAAGGGACTGCCTATTTCAATTCAAATGCATGTATAAAAACCTTTTTTAGTGCAACTGAAAAAGTAGCAGTTATTTCTATTCAAAATAGTATACCTGATTCAATTAATCTGTTGAGCACTTTAGATGTGTACAATAAAAACCATAAAGTAAAAGCCGAAATAAGTAGCGGTGGAACCATTTTAAAATTAGGCTACCCAATTGCTACAAAAGGATTTTCAAATAATGCCAAATGGTATATTCAAGAAGCTGCTGATGGATTAAAATATTGCGTGTATGTTCAAATTAAAAAAACACCAACCGAAACCTTAATTGCATTGACTATAACTTCTACTAATGACAGCAAAGATTTTGTAGCCCTTGCAAGTAAACGTTGTTTAACTGCATTGAATCAGGGATATTCAAAAGTATTTGCAAATCATGCTGCATGGTGGAAGCAATTTTGGCAAAAATCTAGTGTTGCTGTACCAGATACCGCTATTCAAAAACAGTATAATTTGGTGCAATATTTTTATGGATCAGCTTCTCGAATAGATGCGCCACCAATGCCTTTGCAAGGAGTTTGGACGGCCGACAATGGCAGTTTGCCGCCATGGAAAGGAGACTACCACAACGACCTCAATACACAAATGACTTATATGGCTTATCAAGAATCAGGAAGATTCAATGAAGGAGCTTCGTACATAAATTATTTATGGGATCGTAAAAAAATATTTGAAGATTTTGCAAAGGATTTTTATGGCACTAAAGGACTTGCTTGTCCGGGTGTTATGTCGTTTGCAGGCCAGCCATTGGGTGGATGGGGGCAATACAGCATGAGCCCAACAATGAGTGCATGGAGTGCGCATTTATTTTACCTGCATTGGCTCTATACAGCAGACGAACAATTTTTACAAGAAAAAGCATATCCATGGTGTGCAGAGGTAGGAGAATGTATGCTTGGCTTATTAAAACCAGATAAAAATGGTCGATTGGTTTTGCCAATGTCTGCATCACCAGAAATATACGACAACTCATCAAAAGCTTGGTTGGAACCCAATAGTAATTACGATATTATGTGTTTGAAAATGCTCTTCTTATCCTTACAAGAAATGGCGAGCGCAAATCATAAAAACACCGAAGCTATAAAATGGAAAAAAGCCGCAGATGGTTTGGGTGATTTTCATGCTAAATCAGATGGCACATTATTAATGGATGCAAACAGTGAAATTCCATACAGCCATCGTCATTTAAGTAATTTAATGGGCTTATACCCTTTTAATTTAGTTACTATTGCGGGAGGTGAAAAAGAAAATACTACTATTCAATCTAGTTTAAAAAAATGGGATAGCTTAGGAACTAAAGCCTGGTGTGGATATAGTTTTTCTTGGATGAGTTGTTTGCGTGCAAGAGTGGGCGATGCCGAAGAATCACTAAGAAATTTAGAAATATTTGTAAAAGCATTTATTTTAAGAAATGGCTTTCATGCCAATGGCGACCAAACAAAATCGGGATACTCTAATTTCACCTATAGGCCTTTTACTTTAGAAGGAAATTTCTTAGCATCACAAGCGGTTCAAGAAATGCTTCTACAAAGTTGGAGTAGTAGCCCTGGCAAGCCAAATACAGGAGTTATACGCATATTCCCTGCCGTTTCAAACAAATGGAAGGATGCGTCTTTTAAAGACCTTAGGGCTGAAGGCGGGTATAAAGTTTCGGCTGTTCGCAAAAACTATCAAACCGAAACTTTTAGCATTCAAGCAGCCAAAACCGGTTTAGTGCATATACAAGATAATTTCAAAAGCAAGCCCCATTGGAATATTAAAGGGGTACATAAATCGGGAGATGTATTTGAAGTGTTATTACTAAAAGGACAAATACTGAGGGCAACACTTTAATAAAAACAAACAGTTCCAATTATTTTTTTAACTTAACAACTTAATTAATAACGATTCCCATTAACAAAAAAAACGAAAATTGCAACAATGAAAAAAATAATCAAAAGCGTTATTGCTTTTTTACTAGCAGTATTACTGCTAACTAATAGCACAAAAGCGCAAACTTTACCTAGTATTGGAAATGAAACTGCCGCTCAAAAAGAAAAAAGATTGCAGTGGTGGTCGGACGCCAGATTTGGCATGTTCATTCACTGGGGACTCTATGCTTTACCTGCCAGACATGAGTGGGTAAAAAATAAAGAAAGACTTACCAATGAAGACTATCAGAAATATTTCGACCAATTCAATCCCGATCATTTTGAACCAAAAAAATGGGCAAAAGAAGCCAAAGCAGCAGGCATGAAATATGTGGTGATGACCACTAAACACCACGAAGGATTTTGTTTGTTTGATAGCAAGTTTACAGATTACAAAGCAACAAAAACACAAGCTAAAAGAGACTTAGTAAAAGAATATGTTGATGCGTTTAGAGCAGAAGGAATTAAAATAGGATTCTATTATTCTTTAATTGACTGGCACCATCCAAACTTTACAGTTGACAAAAACCATCCGCAAAGGCTTTCTAAAGAAAATGACACCGCATATGAGCGTTTAAACAAAGGAAAAGATATAGCAAAGTATAGAAAGTACTTATACAATCAAGTAACTGAACTAATGTCTAATTATGGAAAAGTTGATATTTTATGGTTAGACTTTTCATACCCAGGTAAAAATGGTAAATCAAAAGACGATTGGGGATCGATTGAATTACTAAAACAAGTTAGAAAATTACAACCTGGCATTATTGTTAACAATCGATTGAATTTAGAAGCATATGCAGATGGTGCAGATTTTGTAACACCCGAACAAGTAAGCCCTAAAAAATTAGAAGCATACAAAGGAAAAACATGGGAAACCTGCCAAACATTTTCAGGTTCTTGGGGCTATTACAGAGACGAAAATTCTTGGAAAACCCATCGTCAATTACTTGATTTATTAATCACTTCTACTGCAAATGGTGGTAACCTTATTTTAAATGTAGGACCTACTGCAAAAGGTGAATTCGACTACCGCGCTAACAATGCTCTAGATAGTATTTCTATTTGGATGCAAGCAAACAATAAATCAATTTATCAGTGCACATTTGCACCAGATACTTATGAAACACCAGTCAATCAAAAATTAACGTACAATCCCACTACCAAAAGATTGTACCTACATTTATACGATTACCCAAGCACTGGAACACTTGTATTACCTAACTATGTTGGCAAAATCAAGTATGCACAATTACTAAATGATTATTCGGAAGTTAAAATGGCAGATAATGGAAAAGACTTAGTAATTTCTTTACCAGCTAAAAAACCAAATTACGAGATTCCTGTTGTAGAATTAATATTGAAATAATTACTCGAACTAATAATAAAAAAATAGGCTGTATCATTTTAGATACAGCCTATTTTTTTTATTAAAAAACATATTAATCTAAATCAAAAAAAAGTATCTTGTAATTACAAAACAACAATATGACATATTTTAAATTTATTGCATTTTTAAGCATTACAGCAATTTGTGCCTCGCCTTTTTTAGTATTTGGTCAATCAAAAAAAATAACACCCATTTCTCAGCCATTGGTATCACATATTTATACAGCAGATCCATCGGCGCATGTATTCAATGGTAAAATTTATATTTATCCATCACACGACATAGAAGCTGGCATTAAAGAAAATGATTTGGGAGACCATTTTGATATGAGAGACTATCATATTTTGTCGATGGACTCTATTGGAGGCAAAGTAACCGACAATGGTGTAGCATTAGACAAAAAAGACATTCCCTGGGCAGGAAGGCAGTTATGGGCGCCAGATGCAGCTTATAAAAACGGCGTGTATTATTTATACTTTCCTATAAAAGACAAACAAGATATTTTTAGAATTGGGGTAGCCACTAGCAACTCTCCAGTTGGCCCATTTAAAGCAGAAACAGAACCCATCAAAGGAAGTTATAGTATTGACCCTTGTGTGTTTAAAAATTCCGATGGCAATTACTATATTTACTTTGGAGGCATTTGGGGTGGGCAGCTACAAAACTGGACAAATGGTAGTTACGATGTAAGCGCAACACTTCGCAAACCAAATGAAGAAGCCATTATGCCAAGGGTTGCAAAATTAAATAGCGATATGAAAACATTTTCAGAAGAAGCTAGAAATATTAAAATTGTTGACGCTCAAGGAAACACATTTTTAGAAAGCAATAACGATAAAAGATTTTTCGAAGCCGCTTGGATGCACCAATTCAAAGGGAAATATTATTTTTCTTATTCATCTGGAGATACCCATAATATCAATTACGCAATTGGCAACAATCCTTACGGCCCATTCACTTATAAAGGAATTGTGTTAAAGCCTGTGCAAGGATGGACCAATCACCATTCTATTGTAGAAATAAAAGGCAAATGGTATTTGTTTTATCACGACACACAAATTTCTGGTAAAACACATTTGCGCAATGTAAAAGTAACTGAGTTAAAATACAATGCCGATGGAAGTATTCAAACTATTGAAGCCTATAAATAATTTTTCTACTGAAAAACCATTTTATGAAATACTTTTTTACTGTTTTAGCAAGTTGTTTTTTAATTGGAATGCTCAATAGTTTTTCGCTAAAAAATAAAGCGGAAAAAGAAATTATTGCTACTACAATTGATAGCACGCGCGGATTAAAAGACTATTTTAAAAAGTATTTCACAATAGGTGTTGCCGTTTCTCCGAGGTCTTTAAAAACAGACGAAGCTGTTTTGATTGTAAAACATTTTGGAAGTGTTACGCCAGAAAATGCCATGAAAATGGGGCCTATCCATCCAAAAGAAAATGAATACTATTTTAAAGATGCAGATTCAATTGTTGCATTTGCTAAAAGAAATAATCAAAAAATTAGGGGTCATAATTTATGTTGGCACAATCAAACACCTAGATGGTTTTTTACTAATACAACCGGAGACACCGTAACCAAAGCAGTTTTATTAGAAAGATTAAAAGAACATATCACTACAGTTGTAAATAGGTATAAAGGCATTGTTTATGCATGGGATGTAGTGAATGAAGCTATCTCAGACAAACAGGGTGAATTCTATCGCAATTCTGCTTTTTATAGAATTTGTGGAGAAGAATTTATTGCAAAAGCATTTGAATACGCACACGAAGCAGATCCAAATGCGCTCTTGTTTTATAACGACTACAATGAAATTAATCCTCAAAAAAGAGAGAAGATGTATCAGTTGGTAAAAGGATTAAAAGATGCAGGCGTACCAATCAATGGAATAGGTCTTCAAGGACATTGGGCAATCAATGAACCAACAGATACAGTACTTGCAAATACTTTAGAAAAATTTAGCAAACTGGGTTTAAAAATTCAAATCACAGAGTTGGATATTTCAGTATATCCAAAAGAACACAATTCAAGAGAACGAGTTGCAGCCGACACAACAACAACATTTAGTCCAGAAAAAGAAGCGCAACAAATTGAAATGTACAAGCAATGTTTTTCATTATTTGAAAAATATAAAAAATCTATTAGCAGTGTTACTTTTTGGAATATCTCAGACAGAAGTAGTTGGTTAGATAATTTTCCAGTACGTGGAAGAAAAGATTATCCATTATTATTCGACAAAAATTTATTGCCCAAAAAAGCGTTCTGGGAAGTAGTTAACACAATTAACTAGTTTTTATTCATTAGTTATATGTACTTGCAAAATTTAAAACTTAATATAAAATCCTAGCTCTACAAAAAACGAATTAGACAATGTTTTTTCTGATTTTGGCGTAGAATTATTTACAAAAGTATTCTGCGTGCCATTTAGTAGTTTATTTACAGTAGTAGTTGTTGTATAGATGGGGTTTTGAGGTAATGCGAAAGTTGGGGTAATAAAAAATCCTAGATTTTGATGTTCATAATTAAGTGGGATGGAAATTTCATAATCCATTAGTGTGATTTTACTATTATCTACAGTAGTTGTTGATACAGAAGATACTAATGCAGGATTTAATAGTTTAGCAACTTTAGTTAATTTTCTATTGGTATACCCTTCGTAAAAATGTAGTGTACTAAAATTTGTTGAAACAGCTGGTGTTAAAGTAAAAACACTTGTTTGATCACCAAAACTAAAAGCATGTGAAAGCCCAAAGTTAAACCCAATATCAGCTTTATTTGCAAACATGATATCAGCACCAGCATCAACTTGTAGAAAGTTTAAGTCGTAACTAAAAACAGCGCCACCACTACCTTTAACATCACTCTGAATAGCTGTGCTTGTTTGATTATAAGCACTTTTATTCGCATAAACAGAACCCGTTAATTTTTTTGAGATAGAAAAATCATACCCTATATCAAATGAGTATAGGTCAACCCTTTTTTCTTTTGCGCTAGACAAATATGATAGCGATCCAATTATATAAAAGCCAGACTTATCGTAAAAACCAATACTTGGTGTTAAATAGGGTGTTGATATGGAATCTTGACGACCATTATAAATTGAATTACTTAAGTAGGATCCAGAGAATTTGAAATAAGATTTATTAGAAGTAGCAGAATCCGACTGCGCTTGCAATACAAGACTAGAAAATAAAATCGACAAAATAAATAAACAGGTAATTTTTATGCACTTCATAATTATAGAGCTTGAGTATTCATTAGTGAAAATAATAAAAAAACCGAAGCCAGATAATACTCGCTTCGGTTTTATTCTATTACCTTATATAAAAACAAGGTTACAACAATCTAGATGTGGATTTATTTCGCGCGACGAATTTGTTTTTCAGCACGTTTAATTGGATGCTTAACACCTTCTTTTTTAAGGCCTTTTGCATCTTTTGCCAAATCTTTTTTGTCTTTTTTAATTTCCTTTGAATCCTTTGCAGCATCGGCAGTATTACCTGCTTTCAAATCTGCATTACGATCTTTTCTTTCTTTTTTAATTTCTTTCAAGTCTTTACGAACATCTTTCATTTCAACTTTTTTCTCTGAAGTTTGAGACATTGCACAAAAACTTAAGGCGCTGAAAACAAAAAGGAATAATACTTTTTTCATAATTAGGGTTTTATTTAAATGTAAGACCTAGCTTGTTTTTATAGGTTTAATCTAATAATGTTAAAATAAATTAACAGCCAAGGATTAACTTATTCCCCAATATTATTTCTATAATCTTCAACCAATAATTTAGCCGTTTCAAAATCAAGCGCTGAAACCAACACTTTAACAGCACCAACACCACCCGCTGAAACAAACCAAGGATTCATGGTACCCATTATCTCGTCTTTCAAATACGCATGAATAGCAGCACTTTCAAGCAAACTACATACCATACCAGCTTCAATAATGTTTCCTGCAAAAACTTCAATTTGTTTGGATGCTGTCATTTTAAAATTCTTTTTCTCCTATTTCGCTAATGGGCAATTTGTTTTTACTTGATAGCTTATTTAAATTAAAACTGAAGTTAATTAAAAACACATCTGTTTCATAGGTATAGTTGGTGGTGGTATAAAAGTCTTTGCCAAAAGTGGTAATTCTTTGTTGGTTTGAATTCATAAAGCCCATATTCATATTCTGCCATTGCAAACTAATCGCATATCGTCCGTCTTTGAATGATTTTTTTAGCGAAGTATTTGGCACTAAAAATCTTGAATCTTCTCCTTGTGCAGTAGGCTTTTTAGAAGTGTAATTTACGTTTGCTTGCAATAACCATTTCTTACCCAAATCTGCACTAGCATTTGAATTGATGGCATACACCCAACCATTATTATCTACAACCGATTGAGTGCCTAATACATTTAGTCCTCCATCAATGGTGTATTGATAAAGATTAGCTCCTAAATAAACTGTGCACCATTTTGCTAATTTTACATTCGTCCCAAACTCAATTCCAACTAATCTTGCACGTTCAGCATTGGTAAATAATCTATTTAAAATAGTATCGGCATAAACACTATTTACACGCTGTAGTGGATTTTTAATATTTTGAAAATAGATAGTAGAAAAGAAATTTCCAATGCTAAAATTATGATTTAAACCTAGCTCAACCAGGTCAACAAATTGAGGTAATAAGTTCGGGTCTCCTTGCTCAAGCGTTTCGGAGTGTTCTCTTTCTGGTATTGGATTTAATTCAAAATTATTATTGCGCTGAACCCTTTTACTATAGCCTGCTTTTACATTCCAAAATCCATTAACTGTATATAATAAATTTGCCGATGGAAATAAATTCGACAAATTTAAATTGTGTGCATTTTGTTCGTACGAAAGATTCACCACCCTTGTAGCATACTCATACCTTAACCCTGCAACATATTGCAGCTTATTTTGTTTACCCGAATATTGCGAGTAAAATGAATTGATTTGATTGGTTGCTTTTGCAGATCCTTTAAATCTTGCAGCATCGAGTTGTACTGTTGCAGGAGTTATAAAATAATCAAATTGACCATCTTGAATATCGTGTTTAAATTGATATCCCGACTCTAGCTTTCCGCTTCCTATTTGAGTTGTATAATCTAATTTAAATCGATACCCATCAATTGGATTCACATAAGGATTATATACTTCTTGAAGCGTGTTGGCTTTTGCTGGATATTCTAAATTTTTATTAATGGTATTGCCATATAATTTTGCATGCTCCACCAAAGCAGTAGCTGTTATAAAAGACTTGTTTTTAAAAGTATGTGTATAGTCTATATTGCCTAAATCAAAATTACCTTCCTTGGTTTGAACATTTGAATTGAAATAAGTATACTGCCTAATAAGTGCATTTGTGTTTAAATTAGAAGTACTATTATTATAAAGTATATCAGCTCGTCTTGCCTGAAATTTCTTACCAGCAAACAACCCTACTGTAATGATATCATTAGCGCTTGCGGCATAACTAATAGTGGCTCTTGCAGCATAATTATATTTATCAAAACTTCTTTCTCCACTCGATGGAAATCGTGTAATGGTATTGTTTAAAAAATTCTTAGTAAACACATCTCCATCCCTTCTACCATTCACGTCATTTCTTAGAAAATTGGCGCCAATAGAAATATCCCATTTTTTCTGTTTGACATTTAAAGTAATATCACCGCCAAAGCGAATAGGGTTTTCTAAATTATGGTAATTAGTAGTACTAGGCAATCCGTCTTGCACATTTAATACTATACCCATTCCATCATTAGTACCTTTTTTAGTAATGATATTAATAATCCCTGCTTTGCCATCAGCATCATATTTAGCCGATGGCGCTGTAATCAATTCTATATTATCAACGGTATTAGCAGGCAATTGACTTAATACCGTTTGCGCATCTGTTAAAATTGCTTTGCCATTAATTAACACCAAAAAACCAGTGGATCCTCTTACAGCAATATCTCCTTGCCCATTAATAGTAACAGATGGTAAATTTTTTAATACATCAATTGCCGATCCGCCTTTTGCAGATTCAAACTGTGCCGATTTATAAGATTGTTTGTCTATTTTATTAAAGCTCGCTGGACTCTTTCCAGAAACAATCACTTCTTTTAAATATTGGTAGAAATTGGGCGATGAAAAAGTATCAATTGATGATTTTTTATTAGGCAAACCTTTAACGCTATCAGTTTGGGCAAAAATGGCATTAAAGCCAAACATGAAAATGATGGCTACAAATAGTTTTGTCATAAAATAACGGGGGATTTAAAAACAGCGCACTGTTACTTATTATTATGCTTGAGGAACTCAATCTCTTTTTGAAGTTCAATTAGGGTAGCCTGAATGGTTAATAGAATTTCAGTCTCTTTATTGTCGTTGTATTGGTCTTCTTTGGTTTCTCCTTGAATTTCGTCTACGTCTTCTTGAATTTCGTCTACATCTTTTTGAATTTCTTCAATATCCTCTCCTATTTCTTCAAGATCTTCTCCTAATTCTTCAATATCTTCTCCAATCTCTTCAATGTCTTCGCCTAATTCCTCAATATCCTCACCCAATTCCTCAATATCCCCTTGAATCAATTCAATATTTTGGTTATTCATATTGATAGACATCTGAATAAAAATCGACAAGTAAATAGCTTCCAAAGACACAATAGTGGTTAAAACCAATAACATACGTTCAAAACTCACTATTCCAATATAAGGAATTACAAAAGCTGAGATGAATAGTATTGTATGTAAGGTTACAGAAGTAGTAGAGCCAATCCATCGGGTGATGTTCGACGCCCCCTTTTCCATAATGATCTTTTGCCGCTCTTTGATTCCCATTATCGCTAATTTAAAGTGCAAAGTTAAACTAGAAAAGATACTTATCCATTATTAATTCATGAAGTTTGAGCGTTTTTGTTTCCTCTTAACAAGTATAAATAATAACCTCCTTATAAGGCCAATAGATACTGTTCGAGCATAAAAACAGCCATCCCACTTATAAATCCAACTAATGCTATCAAACTTACCCTTTTCAAATACCAAAAAAAATCAATCTTTTCAATACCCATAATTGCTATACCAGCAGCTGAACCAATTATCAAGCAAGAGCCACCCGTACCAGCGGCATAGGCCAATAATTCCCAGAAATAATGGTCAGTTGGGTATGCGTCTAAACTGTACATAGATTGAAGCGCCGCTACTAAAGGAACGTTGTCAAATACAGCAGAAAGCAACCCAATACCAAATGCAACAACATGCAAGTTGCCTACCGTTTCATTTAAACTAGTTGCAAATTGAATTAAAATACCGGAGGAGTCTAATGCAGCAATACTAAGTAGAATACCAAAGAAAAATAAAATACTAGCAGTGTCAATCTTTTTCAAGGCCCCACTTACAGTCAAATCTCCTTTTTTAACATCCAATTTTCCCTTGTGAATCATTTCAGTCAACACCCATAGCATACCCAAACATAGCATCATACCCATATAAGGAGGAAGTCCGGTAATTGCTTTAAAAATTGGAACAAATAATAAACATCCTAGGCCAATTATAAAAACCGAATTTCTTTCGAGTGCGGTAGTAGAAAATATATTGTTTGTTTTAGGAATTAAAACAATCTTTTCTTTTATTATATAATTGACAATTAAAGTAGGAATAGCCATACAAACAAAGCTTGCTAAAAATGTTTGTTGAATAATATGCATAGGAGTAATTTGGCCGCCAATCCATAACATAGTGGTAGTAACATCACCTATAGGACTCCAAGCCCCACCAGCATTTGCTGCAATAATTACTAGCCCAAGTAATAAATGTTTTGTCTTTTTATCTGCTACTAATTTATTTAATATTGAAAGCATTACAATAGCGGTAGTTAAATTGTCTAAGACCGCCGATAAAAAAAATGTAGTAATAGAAATTATCCAAATTAGTTTTGCTTTATTGGTTGTTTTTATTCGCTCTACAATTATTTGAAAACCATCATGTGCATCAATTAATTCCACAATTGCCATAGCGCCTAATAGAAAAAATACTACTTCACTAATATTACTTAAATGAACTGACAATTCGTTTATTGTAACTATTTTATCTTTTGCAAAAAGCACAAAAACAGTCCAGCACAAAACAGCTGTAATTAAAGCAATTGCTGCCTTATTTATTTTAATACTTTGCTCAAATATAATAGCCAAATAACCTACAAGAAATATACTAATCAGTAAAATAATCATTTATTTATTTAATTAGTTTTTTCTGAAAATGAAACCCAAGTATTTTATAGCCTTGATTGATCCAGAATTTAACGCCTTGTTGGTTATTCAAATAGCAGTTCAATTCAGATGCTATACAACCCTGTTCAATACCATAATCACAGATCCATTTAATCATTTGCTCTCCTACTTTTTTATTCCTATAATCAGGATGAATCACCACATTGTCGGGCTCTATATGCTTTCCTACATAATATTTATTTAAAATCCAAACACCTGAAATACCAATCAATTTATCTTTATCATACACACCAACACATTCATAATTACTAGAAAGCATATCGTTCATTCTTTCTTGTAAAGTAGCTTCAGAAATTGATTCATTCAGCAATTGCAATAGCGGAAGGGTTGATGCCAATTCTGATTTAGGAATTAATTTAATATCGTACATATTCATTTATTTTATTCGTTAGATTCTAAGCTAAATACTTCGTCTACAGACTTATTAAATACCCTACAAATTTTTAAAGCCAATACAGTAGATGGCACAAATTTCTTAAGCTCAATTGCATTAATGGTTTGCCTAGTAACAGATACCAAATTGGCTAATTGTTCTTGTGTAAGATTATTTATTGCGCGTTCCACTTTAATTTTATTGTTCATTCTCAACAATTGAAAGATTAAAAAGCAAGTACTGAAAACGCAAAATATAAATCACTATAATCGTAAACATATTGTAAACCATCACATTAAAAAA
>CAIKZP010000201.1 GCA_903831935.1 uncultured Bacteroidota bacterium
AACATTTTTCAAATTCATTTAACTGAATAGTAAGTATTTCAAAATTGCTTAAATGCTGCCAGTCGTTCGATAATTTTTCTATATGCAAATCAACAACAGACCTTGCGGGAGGCAAGTGTTGACGGCCTTTTGAGGCATCATAAATTTTAAATCCTCTTGCAGCGAGCGCATTTAATTCAAATTTATCTTCTGCAATTTTATCGGGATAGTTTTCAAATAACAAATACGGAACAGTTGGTAGATTGGTATCTTTTAGCGCTTCAATTTTTTGAAATAACTGTTTGGGTTTTATTTTTAATGCTGTTTCAAAATGTGGCGCTTTGTTTTTTACGGGCGTTACCAATGAAAAATCAATATGAAAACTCAGGCTATCATTTACGGCCGCAAAATCTATATCGTGTAAATAAAAATCATGGAATGGTTGAATTTCAGACACTAATTGGAAACTCGTTGTGCCCAAAAATTGTTGTTGATAAGTAAACTGATAAGCCGTTTTGGTATGATTAATTAACCAAACTTTTAATAGCTCAACCACTTCATCATTAAAATCATCAATAGCAAATTTGGGTAATAAATGCAACCAAATACCGTCTTCAATTTTTATTTTACTAGCTACTGGTTTTTCTTTGGGAACCTGGTCAATAAAGGTTTTGGCTAGTGCTTTTTTTTCTTCGGCTTTTTTCTCTGTAAACCTTTTGAAATAAGGGAAATCAATTTGATCCATATATGCTGGAAACTTCACACCCCTCACTTCAATTAACACCATTTGGTCGTTGATAATTTCAATCACTTTCCCTTCTTCATTACTCAACAAAACCAGTATATCGTCGCCAACTTGGTACTTCATTATTTTATCAATTAATTATACAGCCAATTTGCTTTTTCTTCGTCCATAAAGTAAATAAATAGACAAGCCCAAAGCCATCCATCCAAAAAATACCATCCAACTTTTTCCAGGAATTTCAATCATCAAATACATACAACACAATACCCCACAAACAGGTATTAAAGAATGGTTTTTTATAAAACTATATATAGCTGTAATGAGCGCTGCTGCAATAAACATTAAAAACAATGACTCTTGGTAATTAATACTAGCCAAGCCTTGTAAATCAGTTAAAATTCGCTCTCTAAATAATAATGTAAAAACGGCTACAATACCCGGTACAATCCACTTTCCATTAATATATGGTAATTGAAATTTGCCTTGCTCTTTGGCTAGTCTTGGTAAAACCAACACACCACCACAAACCAATACAAACGCAAACAAAGTGCCAATACTTGTTAAGTCGGTCATTAATTTATCGTCTACTATTAACACTGGAATACCCACTAGTAAACCTGTCATTACTGTAGCAAAACCAGGTGTTTGATAGCGCTTACTTAATTTGCTAAATCTCTTTGGCAACAAACCATCTCTACTCATACTCATCCAAATTCTTGGCTGCCCAATTTGAAAAACCAATAACACACTTGTAGAGGCAACCACCGCACTTACCGAAATAATAAATCCTATTTTTTGCATATGAATTTTATCAAACACAAAAGCTAGTGGATCGGCAACTCCTTCAAATTCTTTAAAGTTTACCATACCTGTTATAACCAATGTAGTAATTACATAAATAATAGTACAAATCAATAAAGAATACATCATCCCTCTTGGTAAATCTCTTTTAGGATTAGCGCATTCTTCTGCAGTAGTTGATATAGCATCAAAGCCAATATAGGCAAAGAACACAGAGGATACGCCTTTTAATACCCCCGTCATTCCATTGGGTAAAAAAGGCGTCCAATTAGCAGTAGTTCCTTCCGAAAAAATATACCAAAATCCAATGATGGCAATAAAAAACAATACCACAATTTTTAAGCCCACCATAAAGTTTGCACTCTTTTTACTTTCGCTGATGCCTATATAAGCAAGAACAGTAATTAGTCCTACAATAACAAAAGCAGGTAAGTTGATAATAAATTTTACACCAAATATTTCAGGTGCATTTGTGTAAATTAAATTGCTTACTGATTTTCCATTTGCAATTGCATCTTGATAAGCCATCGCTGCCGTTTGATGACCAATGGTTAACCAATCGGGCAATTCAATATGAACCGCTTTTAATAAATTATTAAAATACGCACTCCAAGAAATAGCTACCACTACATTACCTATAGCGTATTCTAGAATTAGCGCCCAGCCTATAATCCAAGCAATCACTTCGCCAAAACTTACATACGAATAAGTATACGCACTACCAGAAACAGGCACACGTGATGCAAACTCTGCGTAACACAATGCAGTAAATCCACAGGTTACAGCCGTAATTAAAAATAAAAATATTACACCCGGTCCACCATTAAATGCAGCAGAACCTATCGTAGAAAAAATACCTGCGCCAATAACTGCCGCAACACCCATTAAAGTAAGGTCTTTAACGCGCAATACTTTTTTCATGTTTCCATGTCCGTCTAACAAACCAGCGTCATAATCTTTTTGAATATTTTCCAGTGATTTTTTTCTGAATAAGGAATGAAACATGCAGCTTTATTTTAGTACACTCAAATTAATAGATAATATCGATAACACAAGTGGATTATCGTTAAAGAGATTAATAGTCTCGTTGAATTAAAAATCCAGCAAGTTCAATTAGTGGTTGTTTGCGCGAAGACACTACAGCTATATCTTCTAAATGCTGCAAGGCTGTTTGCAAATATTTTTCTTTTAATGAATTAGCCCAAGCATCTACATTACAAGCTTTAAACAATTCCAAAACCTCCGCTACTTTATTGGGCGCATTTTCTTGCATCAAATTTTGTAAGCGTATTTTTTGTTCAGGTGTTGCAACTTCTAAAGCATGTATCAATAAGAATGTTTTTTTATTTTGTTTGATATCTCCACCAACTTCTTTTCCAAATTTTTCGGGATCACCAAATGCATCTAAATAATCGTCTTGAATTTGAAACGCAATTCCCAAGTTTTTTCCGAACGCATATAAATGGTCTCTATTA
>CAIKZP010000202.1 GCA_903831935.1 uncultured Bacteroidota bacterium
AATACCACAGATATTTATGTGCATATTGGTTGTATCACTTCTTTAAGTACTAGTTCATCTGATTGGAAATATTCGAAGTTTACTTGGGGCACTACCAATGTTTTGGCGCAGTGCACTTACTTGGGAAATAACAAATGGAAATACAACATTGCTGGTGGACTGCGCACCTATTTTGGCATTACCAATACCGCCGAGAAAATTTTAAAAATCGCTATTTTATTTAGATATGGTAATGGTAATGCTAAACTTACTAATGCAGACGGGTCTGATATGTTTTTGCCGGTGTATGATAATGGGAATGCAGTTAGAATTACAGATCCTTTAAAACAGCCTACTTATATTTCAATTCCTGAAACCATTACAAAAACAATTGGTAACTCAGTTGCTATAACTGCAAAAGCTGCAGCTGCAGCAGATTTAAAATTATATTTTAATGGTACGCAAATAGCAGCTCAAACTGCTGCAACAACTATTACAAGTGCTGCAACTATTTTAGTTAGCGGCAATCAAAGTATTGTTGCGGAGTCGGTTCTAGGCATTTCTACACTTAGAGATACAGTGAATTTTTTTGTAGCTAGCACTACTGTAATTGCGTCAGTTCCAACAGGCGTGAAGCAAGGCATTAATTACGAACCTGGCGATACATCAGTAACACTTGTGTTGTATGCGCCATTTAAATCAAGGGTTTCTGTGGTAGGTGATTTTAATAATTGGGTAGAAGGATCTAAATACCAAATGAATCAAACTCCAGACGGAAATACATACTGGGTGCGCATTACAGGACTAACACCTGCTACAGAATATAGTTACCAATATATAGTTGATGGTAGTTTAAAAATTGCAGACTATAACACTGAAAAAATCTTAGATCCATCGAACGACCAATATATTTCAGCAACAACTTATCCAAATTTAAAAGCCTATCCTGCAGGTAAAACAACGGGCATTGTAAGCGTATTACAAACTGCAAAAACTGCTTTCAATTGGCAAGTGGCTAATTTTACCAGACCCGACAAAAGGAACTTAGTTATCTACGAATTATTAATTCGTGATTTTGTTGCAACTCAAAATTTTCAAACAGTAAAAGATACATTAACCTATTTAAAAAGACTAGGTATAAATGCAATTGAAGTAATGCCATTCAATGAATTTGAAGGCAATAATAGTTGGGGATATAATACAAGTTTTTATTTCGCTCCAGATAAAGCCTATGGCACCGAAACGGCTATTCGCCAATTTGTTGATGAGTGCCACAAACAAGGTATTGCAGTGATTATGGATATGGTAATGAACCATTCATTTGGTCAATCACCAATGGTGCAATTATATTGGGATGCAGCAAATAGTAGACCCGCTGCAAATAGTCCTTGGTTTAATCCTATTGCAAAGCATCCGTATAATGTTGGGTACGATTTTAACCACGAATCACAAGACACCAAAGACTTTACAGATCGCGTGATGGAGCACTGGTTAACCAAATATAAAATCGATGGATTTCGTTGGGATTTATCGAAAGGATTTACACAAGTTGATAATTTAAATAGTGTTAGTGCTTGGGGTAATTATGATGCAAGTCGTGTAGCTATTTGGAAAAGAATTTACGACAAAGAGCAATTATTATCTACCAATGCCTATTGTATACTAGAGCATTTTGCAGGCAATCAAGAAGAGATTGAATTGTCTAATTATGGTATGTTATTATGGGGGAATTCTAACTATGCTTTTAACCAAGCAACCATGGGTTATAATAGTGGTTCAGATTTTCAATCAACTGTTTTTAATAGTAACCAACGTGGATGGGCTAAACCTCATTTAGTTGGATATATGGAAAGCCACGACGAAGAAAGATTGGCGTATAAAAACACGGCTTATGGAAATGCTAGTGGGTCTTACAATACTAGAGATTTAGCTACTTCACTTAAGCGCAATGAAATGGCTGCTGCATTTTGGGCAATGATTCCTGGTCCTAAAATGCTATGGCAGTTTGGTGAATTGGGTTATGATTATGCTATTAATACTTGTAGCGATGGCGTTACCATTGACATTAATAATTGTAGATTAAGTTCCAAGCCAATTCGCTGGGATTTTTATTCAAACGCAAGTCGTTTATCGCTCTTTAATATTTACAAACAATTATTTGCTTTAAAACTTCGTCCAAATTATTTAAGCACTTTCACTACTACTAATTCAACCTACGATTTTGTAAGCAATCAAAAATGGTTGAAGCTTACTACCGATAGTTTGAATGTTGTTGTGATAGGAAATTTTGATGTTGTAGCGGGTAATGTGAGTGTTGCATTTCCTAATACTGGCACTTGGTATAGTTATTTAACAGGAAGCACACGCAATGCAACTGGTGCTATTGAAACAATCAGTTTACAACCGGGTGAATATTATGTTTACACCAATAAAGATGTACGCAATTTAATTACTACTGCATTATTTCCAGTAGCTGATATCAACTTGCAAATGCCATTAAGTATTTCACCTAACCCTGTAAATCAAAACGCTACTATTCGTTACGATTTACCAGAGAGCGGATTGGTGTCTATTCAAATTCGCAGCATTGACGGAAAAAATAATCAATCAATATTCAATGGATACCAAGCCAAAGGTTTGCATTCAATGAATTTGTATAATAATGCAACAAGCATTAAGCAATTTTCTACTGGCGCATACTTGCTACAGTTGCTAGTTAACGGCAAACAAAAAATTGAAAAATTTATCATTGAAAAATAAAATCCTATGAAAATAAAAAACCAAGTTCTATTTAAATATCCAGCACCTGGATGAATTTAAAAAACCCAAAACAAAAATTATCATTAACAATTTTATCTATAAAAAACCACAATTTATGAACATTAAACGATTGCTTTTTGCCTTTGTTGTTGTGATGCTCGCATTTGCTTTGCCAGCATTAGCGCAAGACAAAGTGGTTACCGGAAAGGTAACAGACTCAAAAGACGGATCTGCAATTGCAGGGATATCTGTTTTAGTGAAAGGGACTACCATTGGTGTATCTACTGATGCAACTGGTGCTTTTTCTATTAAGGTACCAGCTTCGGCTAAAACCTTGGTATTTACATCAGTTAACTATGGTACGAAAGAAATGGCTATTGTAGGTGGAAGCTTACAAGTGTCATTAGACCAAACCAATACTGCACTTAATGAAGTGGTAGTAATTGGATATGGTTCTGTACGTAAAAAAGATTTAACGGGTTCTGTAACAACTATTGGCTCTAAAGATTTTGTGAAAGGTGCCATTACAAGTCCTGAACAATTAATTACTGGTAAGGTTGCGGGTGTGGCTATCACTTCTAATGGTGGTGCTCCAGGATCTGGAAGTACTATTCGTATTCGTGGTGGTTCATCTTTAAGTGCTAGTAATGATCCTTTGATTGTATTAGATGGTATGCCTTTAAGTAATGCTGGCATTTCTGGTGTAGCTAGTCCACTTAGCATGATCAATCCAAATGATATTGAAACATTTACTATTTTAAAAGATGCATCAGCTACAGCCATTTATGGTTCAAGAGCATCTAACGGTGTTATTTTAATTACCACTAAAAAAGGTAAAAAAGGTAAACCAACTTTTAGTTTTAGTAGTCAACTATCTGCAGCAACAATTGCTAAAAAAGCCGATGTTTTAACTGCCGACCAAGTTAGAGCCGTTGTTTTGGCAAATGCCAATTCTTCCATCATTGCAAAAATGGGTACTGCTAATACCGATTGGCAAAACCAAATTTATCAAACCGCAATAGGTTCAGATAATAACCTAAGTGTTGCTGGTAGTATTAAAAATATTCCTTACCGTTTGTCGGCTGGATATTTAAATCAAAATGGAATTTTAAAAACAGGAAACTTAGAGCGTACTTCTTTAGGATTATCACTAAGCCCTACTTTAATGAATAACCATTTAAAGATTGACATTAATTTAAAAGGAACTTCAAGCAAGAGCCGGTTTGCTAATCAAGGCGCTATTGGTTCTGCTGTGTATTTTGATCCAACACAACCTATTTATTCAAGCAGTGCAAGATATGGCGGTTATTGGGAGTGGTTAAATGCTAACAACTTTGCAAGCACTGGATTAGAAACACTAGCTCCTAGAAATCCATTAGGACAATTAATGCAAAGAGACGACAGAAGTAATGTGCAAAGAAGCATTGGTAATGCAGTAGTTGATTACAAATTACATTTCTTACCAGATGTTCATGCCGTATTAAATGTTGGTTATGATATTTCTCAAGGAACTGGAACTGTTATTGTGAATGATAGTGCCGCTGGTAGTTATAGAAGATTTAAAGATGCAGGTAGTGTGTTTCATGGTGGACAAAATACACAATACAAACAAACCAAAACCAATACTTACTTGAACTTCTATTTAAACTATGCCAAAGATCTTAAATCAATGGATAGTCGTATTGAAGCAATTGCAGGTTATGAGTACCAAGATTATAAATCAAGAAACAATAACTACGCAGATTTAACTTACGACAAAACAGTGGTTAGTACACCTAACTATGCTTTTGACGAACCTGAAAATGCATTGATTTCTTTTTTAGGAAGGGTAAACTTTACCTATAAAAATGCGTATGTATTAACTGCTTCGGTTCGTAGAGATGGTTCATCGAAATTTAATCCAGATAATCGCTATGGTGTATTTCCTTCAGCAGCATTTGCTTGGAAAATTAAAAATGCAAGTTTCTTAAAAAATGTAGATGCTGTATCTGATATGAAATTAAGAATTGGATATGGTGTAACTGGACAACAAGACGGAATTGGTAACTACGATTATATTTCTTACTATAATTTAGGTAGCGCAACTGCTAGCTATCAATTAGGTAATACGTATTATCAAATGTATCGTCCGGGTGGCTATTACTTTAATAGAAAATGGGAGCAAACAGCTACCAAAAATATTGCCTTGGATTATGGTTTCTTAAACAACCGTATTACAGGTAGTGTAGAATATTACGACAAAACAACTTCTGATTTGTTGAATGAAATCAACCAACCAGCTGGTACCAATTTCTCAAACAAAATTGTAGCGAATGTTGGTAGCATGCAAAATAAAGGTGTTGAGTTTACAATCAACTACCAATTAATTCGTTCTAAGAATACTACTTGGGATATTGCTTTTAACGCAACCTACAACGAAAATAAAATTACCAAACTAACTATCTCAGACGACCCTACTTATGCAGGTGCACGTTATGGTGGTATCTCTGGTGGTACTGGTAATACTATCTTGATTAATTCTGTAGGATATAATCGCGGATCTTTCTTTGCATTCAGACAAGTCTACGATCCTAAAACAGGTAAACCAATTGACAATCTATTTGATGATGGCAATAGAGATGGTGTGATTAATGAAAAAGATTTGTATCAATACAAAGGATCAGATCCTACCATGTTCTTTGGATTTAGCACAAATGTTACCTATAAAAAATGGAATTTCGGAACAGTTGTAAGGGCTAATGTGGGTAATTATTTATACAACAATATCGCTTCTAGTTCAGGTACCATACGTAATATCATTAACCCACTTGGTTATGCCAATAATGGATCGACTGATTTATTGTATACCAATTTTAGTGGTAATGGTACAAACTATTTCTTGTCTGATTATTATATTCAAAATGCCTCTTTCTTAAGAATGGATAATCTTTCATTTGGCTATAACGCAGGAAAAGTTTTTAATAATAAAGCAAATCTTCGTTTTAGTGCCAATGTTCAAAATGTATTTGTAATTACTAAATACAAAGGATTAGATCCAGAAATGAATGGCGGTATTGATAACAATTTTTATCCAAGACCTAGAACAAT
>CAIKZP010000203.1 GCA_903831935.1 uncultured Bacteroidota bacterium
AAGCTATTTACTTCATCGTAAATGACAGTAATTTAAAATGACTATCTTTAATTGTAAACAAAATCCAGGATTAAGAAATACCACTGTAAAGTAATGCCAGGATTAATTTTTTAAAATGTAATGTTTTAACAGGACGAGACATTCATTTCTTCTAGATTTTTTTATATAGTTACAATGTTTTATCTAATCTCTTTACAATATGTATAAATTTTCATTTTCACTTGTTGCATTTGTTTTCTTATCTTTTGGCGTTCATGCTCAAATTGTAAATCCAAATAAAGAAACCAAAGCTTCAACAAATGACACTTCTAAGTCAGCAAATCCAATAAGGCAGTTGCTAAAAAAATCTACTGCCGAAAAACTATTGCTCGATTCAAATAAGAAGACAATTAATGGAGGTATTAGTACTAATGCTGCAATCACTAAAGAAAATGCATTAGGTGTAAAAGAGAAAGAGCAACCAAAAGCTCAATTAAATCCAAATAGAGAAGATATAAGTTCGTTCATACGCAATAAAAATTCAAAAAACAAAATTGACACACTTCGCAATAATAGTGTGCCTAAAACTCCCCGATACAGCCCAGATACAATTCCAAATCTTGAAAAAAAAGATCGTTATGTAATTGATAAAAGTGGTAATACTATCCGCATTAAGTTTGCTCCAAAGAGCAATACAAGTGCTAGTAATTTTTTCCAGGAATTTGCTAGCATCTTTAATATGACCGCGAATGACAAATTTGAGTTGTTTAATACAGAAAAAGATAATATTGGTTTTACGCATTATAGTTATCAGCAATATTATAAAGGCGTTTTGGTACAAGGTGGGCAGTATTTGTTGCATGAAAAAAATGGTAAATTAGTTTCTGCTAATGGTAATTTCTATTCTGACCTTAGTTTATTATCAAATGCTACTATTTCTTCAGAAGCTGCAATTGATTTAGCAAAAAAATACATGGGTGCTAAAAAATACATGTGGGAAATTCCGGAAGAAGAAGCTTTTTTGAAGAAAGAAAAAAACGATTCAAAAGCAACTTTTTATCCAAAACCTACTTTAGTTATTGCTACAAAAAATGGCCAATACGCGCAAGAAAATTTTAGAATTTGTTTTAAAATTACTATGTCGGCCTCAGATCCTTACCAGATATATGATTACTATATAGATGCCAATACGGGAGAGCTTGTAAATAAAATTTCACTGATAAATGATGGTTGTTTTAATTCAGATAAAACAAAAACAGATCTTACAATTGTAAAAAAAAATATTCAGCCACAGCCTAATCTATTTTTAAATCAAACTCAATTATTTACGCCATTTGCGGATGAGACTGCTACAGCAAATACTCTATATAGTGGCGTACAAAATATAACAACAGATAGCTATAACGGAGGTTATAGACTCAGAGAAATACAAAGACCCATTCAGACTCTAAATATGAAAAACGGCACGTCTTACTCTAATGCTGTCGATTTTACAAATAATTCTACAAATTGGAATACACCCGAAATTGTTTTGGATTCTATAAAAATTTTGACAGTTAACAATAGTTGGGAGGATATCTTTGGTGAGCAAATTAGTTCAGGAGGAGCCCCGGATTTATTTATTGAAATAGCTGACGCTTCTGGAAATATTATTTGGAATAAGTCTAATTTTTATTTAGCAAATACATTTCCTGTAATATTTATTCCTACAGGGAAGATCGTTTTAACAAATGGCCCTTATTTAATCAAAATATATGATTATGATGTAACATCTTCAAATGATCTTTTGGGAAGTTTTATTTTTAATGCTGTTTCAGGTAATAATTTAATTTCTAGTAATGGAACTTCAATAAATATTTACAAAAGTTCACGAGACAATCCTGCATTAGATGTTCATTGGGCTATGGAAAATGTTTACGACTTTTATCTTTCTCGATTTGGTAGAAATAGTTTTGATAATAGAGGAAGTCTTATCAAAAATTATGTTCACAAGGGTATTTCTTGGAACAATGCCAATTGGAATGGTAATGCAATGAGTTATGGTGATGGTGACGCTAAAATCATGTCTCCATTAGTCAGTCTTGACGTTGTTGGACATGAATTCACTCATGCTGTTGTTCAATACAATGGAAGTGGTGGATTGGAGTATCAAAATGAATCAGGCGCTTTGAATGAATCTTTTGCAGATATATTTGGAACAGCTATAGAATTTCATAAAAATTTATCTCCAAACTGGTTCATTGGTGAGCGTATTATGTTGCAAAAACCTTATATGAGGTCTATGATTGCTCCTAAAACGGCTGATCAACCTAATACTTATAAAGGCACTTTTTGGCACCCTTTAGCTACTGTTCCCGCTGATGAAAATGATCAAGGTGGGGTTCATTCCAATAGTGGTGTTCAAAACTTTTGGTTTTACTTGCTATCAAATGGAGGTACAGGTAAAGTTGATAATACTGGCAGCCCTTATGCTGTATCAGGAATTGGAATTGATAAGGCAAGTCAGATTGCATATTACAATTTAATGAACTTTCAAACGAAAAATGCAACTTATTTAGATTCGTATAATGGTTCTTTAGACGTTACAGAAATTTTATTTGGTAACCCTTCTGTCGAATATACAGCTGTTAAAAATGCATGGTATGCGGTTGGAATAGGTAGCAATCCAAACAGTTATTGTAGTGGAACTACAAACTTAAATGCACCTAGCGGAACATTCACAGATGGGAGTGGGAGTAATACTTATCGCGAAAATTCAAATTGTAAATGGGTAATTGCTCCTCCAGGTGCAAATAGTATTACCCTTAACTTTTCAAAATTTAGAACTGAAGCAAGGTACGATTCTGTTTTAGTTTATGATGGGCCTGATGAAACTTTCCCCTTATTAAGGGCATGGACGGGCAACACACCACCACCTCCAATTACTTCATCTGTGGGAGCAATGTGTGTTCGTTTTAGCTCGGATAATTCTAATAATGATTCTGGTTGGGTTGCAAATTACACCTCTACAGGTGTTACCCCTAGCTGCAGCGGGAATAGTGTCTTATCTGCTCCTTCAGGAAGTTTTAGTGATGGTTCGGGCACATCAAACTATGCTAATAATCAGCTCTGTTCATGGTTAATTGCTCCTCCTTGTGCAACATCTGTAACTTTATCGTTTAGTCAGTTTAATACAGAGGCTGGTTATGATGGCGTTGTAGTTTATAATGGAAGTTCATCTAATGATCCATTGATTGGTGCTTTTTCTGGGACTTCATTGCCAGCATCTGTTACAGCAAATAGTGGCCAAATGTATGTTGTGTTTGTTTCTGATTATTCAACTGTTAAGCCAGGCTTTACTGCTAATTATACTTCTACAGGTTCGGGAGGTTGCTATGGAAATACTACTTTAAATACGCAGGACTTTGGAATTTTAAGTGATGGTAGTGGGGCTAATGATTATTGTAATAATCAAAATTGTACATGGTTGATCCAGCCACCAGGAGCCACAAGTGTTTCTTTAAATTTTACCTCATTTAATTTGGAGGCAGCATCTTCTGACGGCCAAAGTATTTATGATGCTGTTGAAGTATATGATGGAACAACTGTAAACGCTCCATTATTAGGTAGATTTTCAGGTAATAGTTTACCACCTATGGTAACATCAACTAGTGGAAGTATGTTGGTAAGGTTTTATTCCGATGTTTCTATTACAGATTCAGGATGGACTGCTTATTATACTTCAACTTCTGCTCAGTACTGCACACAAAACAATGTTTTAACAACAGCCGCAGGCAATATTGTTGATGGAAGTGGCACAGATTTATATGCAAATAACGCAGATTGTAATTGGTTAATTCAGCCACCGGGGGCTTCTAAAATAAGGCTCAATTTTACTCAGTTTATTACAGAGCAAGATTATGATGGCGTTATAGTATTTGATGGAAAAGATATTACTGCGCCTGTATTAGGTATTTTCTCTGGCAATACAATTCCTTCGGCAGTTACATCTACTGGAGGAACAATGTTTGTTCAATTCTTATCTGATGAAACTTTACGAAAAGAGGGCTTTAGTGCCAATTATACATCTACAGGTACTTTAACTTTTAATCCTTTAAATGATACCTTAAAAGTTTGCGGAGATAGTATTGTGTTAAATGCCGGTACAGGGTATACAAGTTATGCTTGGAACACTGGTACTAGTTCACAATCTATAACCGTAAAGCAAACAGGTAAGTATTTGGTTACTGTTACTAATAGTGTTGGATATACCGCAACTGATAGTTGTTTTGTAAGTATTTTAAAAGCAAACATCATTAACAGTGACACAACTATTTGTAAAGGAAATATTATTAAACTAGCTGTTGATAGCACTTCATTGATTAATTATTTATCAGGTACTACCGGGCCTGCTGGCGGTTTAATTTTTTATGATAAGGGTAATGTGACAAATGGCTGGAGATATCTAGAATCTGCTAATACTGATATTTCTTTTATTCCTTGGTGGAATGGAACATTAATTACAACTGGAGCAACTGCTACCAGTATAGGAAGTGGTCTTCAAAACACAAATACCATTATTGCAGCTCAGGGAGCAGGAAATTATGCAGCAACAGCCGCAAAAAATTATGCGCAGGGTGGTTATAAAGATTGGTACTTGCCTTCAAAAGATGAGTTAAATCTAATCTATCAAAACCTTAAGGTTAAAGGGTTAGGAAATCTTAATAATGATTTTTATTGGAGTTCTTCAGAATTTAATGCAAATGGAGCATACCGTCAGGTATTTACTAACCAAGGTGGGGTTGATGCTGGATGGAAGTATTTCACAAATGGTGCTGTAAGACCTGTTAGAGCTTTTGCAGGTGAAAAACTAAAAATAAAATGGTCTACAGGTGATACAACAAATTATATAATGGTATCACCAGGTCAAACAACTAAATACTATTGTACCATTACCAATGGCATTAGTACTTGTGTAGATAGCGTAACAGTTACTGTTGGGATATTAGATACTTCCATAATTGCTTTGGATCCGCTCCAAGTTTGTAGTAATACTGGCTCTGTAAAAATGCAAGCTGGTGTTGCAACATCTTATAAGTGGTTAAAAGATGGGGTGGTAATTCCTGGGGCTACAGCAAGTGTGTATACAGCTTTACAAACTGGAAATTACAGGGTAATTGTTGCTAATTCGGTGGGTTGTACTGATACCAGTCGTTCTCTTTCTGTTTCAATAAACCCATTACCATCAGGTAGTATTCAAACTCCAGTTTCAAATTTCATTTGTGATGGCAGCTCAATTATCTTAAAAACCGGAGGTGGATATTCCTATCAATGGTATAATGCGACTATGCCGATTATTGGTGCAATTGATAGTAGCTATACAGCTAATGTTGGTGGGTCTTTTTCTGTAAAATATAGTACTCAAAATGGTTGTAAATCAACTTCAACAAATACGGTAATTTTAAACTTAATCAAAAAACCTAAAGCTGATTTTAGTTTTGATCCAAGATGTATAAATATACCCGTCGTATTTAAGAATTTATCAGATACATTAAATTCAGGCAAGGTAAATTGGTTGTGGAATTTAGGTTTGGGGAGCACCAGTAATATAACAACGCCAACTAAAACATATAATTTCAGTGGTACTTATAATATCTCTCTTAATGTAAATAGTTTGAGTTGTCCAAATTTGATGGATTCAACAAAAAAGCAGCTAATTATAGAACCACTAATTGTAGGTGTAAATTATCCAATTGTTAATGCTAAAAAATCAACGCCAATTAATCTTGTAGCTAGGAATGTTGGGGTAAATTATAATTGGATTCCAGGAATTGGTTTAAATAATGCACAAATTCGTAATCCAATTGCCACTTTAAATAATGAACAATTATATAAGATTAATATTACATTGGCTTCAGGATGTAGTGTTATTGACACTCAACTTGTAAGGGTATTTATTGGCTTTGATGTTTTTGTGCCTTCAGGTTTTTCTCCTGATGGAGATGGTGTAAATGATTTGTTAAGACCTATATTAATAGGGATTAAAGAACTTCATTACTTTAAAGTATTAAATAGATGGGGGCAAGTTGTTTATCAAACCAATCAAATTAATGCAGGTTGGGATGGTACTTTTAAATCAATGCCACAGCCATCAGAAACCTATGTTTGGTTAATTGAAGCAGTTGATGATAATGGAGAAATTATTCGTAAATCAGGAAAAACTACGTTAATCCGCTAATTATTAATCATGAGAAACAGAAAACGTATATCGTTCTTATTTATAGCAACTATTTTTATTGTGAATCATGTTACTGCACAGCAGTATCATTTTTCACAATATTTTTCAAGTCCATTATCAATCAATCCAGCATTAACGGGTTATTATGATGGGACAATCCGAGCAACTTCTGTATATAGAAATCAATGGTCGCAGGATGGTAACCCATTTAATACTGTAGCAGCTTCGGCAGAAACAAGATTGTTCCAGCAAAAAATTGATGGAAAACTTGGCATTGGCCTGATGTTTAATTCAGATAAATCAAATGGAGATGCTTTATCAACGAATATTGGAACTTTTTCAGCAGCCTACAATTTGCCATTAGATGCAGACGGAAATATTGAACTTGGCGGTGGACTACAAGCCGATTTTACACAACAAAAATTAAATCCATTTAGTTTGACGTTTGAAAGTCAATTCAGTTCTAATGGATTTAACACTAGTATTAATACACCTGAAATGTCTAAAGCATACACAACATCATACCTTTCCGTTAATGCCGGCCTGATGTTGAATTTGCATACCTCAGATGCTGCAAGTCTTTATATTGGCGCAGCCATATACAATGCAAACAGACCAAAGGCTAATTTTTTAGATATGGGTTATAATGTACCTACGAGGTTAAATTTTCAATTAGGTGGACGATTTGATTTTTCTGAAAGTTCTCATTTGCAATTAAGTAGTTTATATAGTTTTCAGCAACAGGCATCTGAAATTGTTTTTGGAGGCATAGGTATTTTTGATATTAGTGAAGACAAATCATTTCAGTTAGGAACCTGGTATAGAGTAAATGATGCAATAATACCATACATTGGCATTGGATTTAGCGGAGTAACTGCTGGAATTAGTTACGATGTTTCAGGAGGCAGCCTAAAAACTGTTGGTGTTTTAAAAAATAGTACAGAATTCTCATTAAGATTTACAAGAGAAGATATGACAGAAAGGAAAAAGAAAATTCCTTGGTATTAATAGTAGTGCAATCATAATAATTGAACAACAAATTTAAAAGCTGGAATTAGGTTATCGGCAGCTTCTAATCATTTCTTTATTTATCATACTCAGTAACTCTAATCTTGTTTGTAACGTACCCATTTCTGGTTCATCTTTTAAAAAAAGATTTGAATTATCAGTCCCAATTTTCCATTCATCTATACGTCTTGAATTAGTAATGATATAATTAAAGCTTTTATGTGAATCAATTGGTAAATCAAATGGTGGTAGTTGGGATGTTTTACCAAGCAGTGGGCCAGATGTCTATATTAAAATTACTAATAATGCATCCACTACATATTATAACTACCCATTTTATTATCAAGATGTAGTAGTAGGTAGTTTGCCTCTAAATTTTATATTACAAAACTCTTCGAGTCAAGCTACTCCAATTACTATTACGAATTTCTCTGGCAACATAGCACTTGAAGTATGGGATTGGGACTCTATTTCTGATGAATTAATGTCTGGATTTGTTTTTATTCCATTAAATTACACTACAGGCCCAACAGCATATCCAACTACTTTGATTTTAACAGGATTCGGAGTAACTGCTGACAATGGCAATAATTGCTTGAAAATTAAATGTAGTTTATTAGCTAACTGAACACAATGTGGTACGAGTATAGACTATTTTTTTATTTCGACTTGAATACCATAATTATCACCTAATTTCATTATTAACCATTATCATAAAAATTGGTCACAATATTTTTTATTACTTTTTAAATAAATTTTTCTAAATGAAACACTTGATATTATTCTCAACATTACTTTTCTTCTTTTTTATAAGTAATGGACAAGCATCCAAACAGACTTTCAAGGCTCCAAACATGCAAGCTACCATAGCAAGACATAAAACTGTGGCGATTCTTCCTGTAAAAGTTACTATCTCATATAAAAAGTTACCAAAAGGATTTGATGCTGAAGGCAACAGATTAGAAGAATTAAAACAAGGGATAAACATACAGGAAGGTATGTACACGTATTTATTAAGAAAAGCAAAAAGTTATACAATAACATGCCAAGACGTTGAAAAAACAAATATTTTGCTTAAAAAAGCGGGTGTTTTTGATAAACTAGATGAGACGCTAAAAGATTCAATTTGTGCAATCCTAAAAGTGGATGCTGTTATTGGTGCAAGTTATGCTTATGAAAAAACAGGAAGCGAAGCAGGAGCAATTGCAAAGTCGTTACTTTTTGGATTTGGAGGATCTGTAGCTTCTGGTCTTTTAATTATGCATATCAATGATGGTAAAACTGGTGAGCTAGTCTGGCGCTTTACGAAAGAAATGAATGAAGGTGTTTTCTCCAGTGCAAATGATATGGTTGAAAGAATGATGAGAAAGGTTGCACGTAATTTTCCATACGAGAAATAATTTACGTTGCTTATTTCGATGAAATTATACTAGACAAAATAATTTATAATAGACAAGTAAATAGAAAGTATAAAAAAAGTGACTATTTCATTAAGTGTGTAAATTAAAAAATGAGGCTTTCTCAATAGCATGAGTCAGCCTCATTTAATTCATATGTCTCGTCCTAATAAAACCTTTTAAAAAATTAGTCCTGGTATTACTTTACAGTCGGTATCGTACGTGTTTTTTAATCAGGGTAATCCCCTTAATATTCACCTCTATTTAACTATCGGCAGTCCATCATCTGCATTAAAGCCTATTTTAAATGGTAGCATCTCATTCAACTGGCTCAAAGTAACCCTAATGGTTTTACAGGATTCATTATTCTCAAAAAGCAAAACATGCAACAAAAGCTTGGTCTTTACATTATAAACCACTTTCCAACAATATTGGGGGATGCCTACCCTGTTTTTTAATTTGAGGTTACCATATATGCCGCCTACATAAATTTTAAGTGGCCAGATTTTGCTTTCTTCTCTTATTTTCATTTCCCAGGATTTCCAAGGCCCTCTATTAAGTTTTGGGTTTTGAGGGAAGCAGTTGTAATAGCTAAAAGTTAAATCTTCTAATGATTGGTTATAGGCAAAATCTTCTGCACTAACTAAGTGCCCCCTGTCGTAACCGCTTTTCACATAATCACTACTAATGGCAGATTTGTACTCCTGTTTGAAATAGGAACGTTTTGAATCTCCACCACCATTTTGCAGTTTGTAAGTAATGAATAGTGGAACCCGAAGACTAAATGAATAGTAAGACGTATAGATCTTTTTATCAATTATCGTATCAACCTTCTGGCCAAATGAAATGAATGGCACCAAAAAACCAAACAGAAAGATGGTAGTGCTTTTTAGAATGGCAGTTTTGGTATTTCTGATATGTGAAGGTGTTTTCATTATCTGTATTCAATTTATGCTTTTACCACTTTTATATTGGCATGGTTTGCTCGGAACGGTGGCAAGCTATAATAGGAATATGCAATTAAAGCCGTTTGTGCTAATTTCGTTTAAATCCATAACAGATATATTATGTCAAATTATATAGATTTTCATATTGAAACTAGTTCTTTGTTACATTTTGTAAATGATCAAATTGAATTAAATACTCCAATACCAATTAATAAGGAAATGACTTTCGATTGCCTAAAAAGAGCGGCAATTAGTTCTGGAATTAAGCCTTTCCTTCTAGCAAATGTTGCAAATGTAGACAAACCTTACTATCAAAAATATGTACAGTTTGAAAATGAATTCCAGGAAAAGTTCATTCCTGATTTTTTTAGTCATAATGGGGATTTTTACGATTTATATGAAAACCTAAATATTTCAAAAAGGAATACAAATGACAAAGTATTCCAACATCTCTTTTTGATTAAAATGTTAGAAGTCAACTCAGAAAAATTGTCTTTGAATGGCTTTTTCGATTTTCAGCTATATGATAATTTTTATGGAGATAAAGAAGGCTTTACTTGTTTTTTAGTTCTTTTAACCGGAAAATACACCAATCCCTATCTTTTGCCAATAATTTCAGCACCAATAAATAAATGGATAACTGATAATAATCAAACTGAAGTTTTCAATTTTATCGAAAATGAAATAGATAACAACAAAACTGAAGAAGAAGAGGATGCCCCTGAAAAAGACGGCAATCACCAAGAAGTTGTATCAAATCCTTCTATTGTAAATGAAGTGGAAACACCTGAAAAAGAGGTTATTGACCAAATCCAAAAAGACGAAGAATTTTACGCTGCAAAGAGAAATTTTAAGTTACAAGGTCATTTTACGGATGATGAAATTCGACATTATTTTTCATTCCTATACTTGGAAAAAGGAGCGGATAAGCAGCCATTTCTAAGTGAGGAAGCAGTTGCACAAATATTTGAGCATGGGCTATTAATTCCCCAAGAACCCTTACTTGAAAAATTTGAATTGCATCGTGACCCAAGAATCCCAAAAGTAATTGTAGATTTTGCCATTCATAAATTAATATCTAAGAACAGCCGCACCTTTAGAGATAAAAAAGATTATTTGATTTTCATGGGTAACTATATAAAGAACTACGAGCCAGCTTTGCATTCTTCGAAAAAATTAATTAATATAGCAAGGAATATAAGTGGTGAAAAAACCTCTCGATCTAGTATTAATTGGAATAAATACCTTCCTGAAAAATTCCAGGACTAGTGATAACAATACTATTCAAAGCATATAAAAAGGCAGCGTTTGCTGCCTTTTTTCGTAATAATATATCAAAATTCAGAAAACGACACAGATATAATAAACGCTATTATACAGTAGATATATCCCAATTTTTTGATTAGAATAAGATTTTTTAGCCCTTAGGTTGTCTACTTGTATACATTATCAACACATCATCTCCACCTTAGAAAATCCAAAAAAGTAGCTAAATAAAATCTTACAAAGACTTCGTAAGATATTTAGACGATCTGATTATTAAATTCAAAAACTATACGAGGACCTCGTACAAAACTATACGAGGACCTCGTACAATATTATACGAGGACCTCGTATAGCTCGTATACGATTTTATGTAAAAATCAATCACAGATTGGGTTTTATGGGTTTTGGTGTTATAGCTTTGTCTAACAAATATTAGATATATGATAAAACCTAAAATTAGATTTTGTATTATCTGTGGCAGACTAATACCAGACAACAGGAACGGTAATAGCAAATTTTGTAGCGATAATTGCTACGGTGATAACAAGGCAGTCAATGCTGCAGAAAGCTATAAAAAGAAGGCGGAGCATATTGTTGTAGTAAACAATGACGAAATCCTTCATGATTTTTATGTGCTCGTCCAATCAAAAGAATATGTACCAGCTAAGCAACTTGTAGCAAGAAATTTCAATTGGTCAATACATACAGGTGGTGTGGTTATTAAAAATATAAAAGCGATTAAAATGATTCGCTATGCTTATACCTTTTTTGAAAATCAAACTTTAATTATATGGAAATTATAAACAATTTAGTTTCGAATGATATTGGATATTTACTTGCACTTAAAAATGCCCAACCATTACCCTCAATAACACCTACAACTTTACCAGCAACAATAGCTGCTAGTTCTGTTATTGAAGTAAAAAGCAAGTTTAAATTACCAACATGGGTATGGGTTGCAACAGGGGTATTGGGCACACTTGTAATTACAGCTATTTATAAAGAGGTCCAAATTCAAAAAACTCAAAAAAGCCAACAATCTTGATAGGGGGTAACCAAATATTATTAAATGGAATTACACCCGAGCAGTTGGCGAACCTGCTTAGGCCAATGATACGGGATGAACTCCGTAATATTTTAGCTGCACAAGACGAGAAACTTTTATCGCCAGCTGAAACTTGTAAGTTATTTAAACCCGCTATTACTAAAGCCACTTTAACGTCTTGGACAAAGCAAGGGCTAATTCAAGACCATCGTATGGGTGGTAGGGTTTTTTACTTACAATCGGAGGTGCTTGAAAAAACGCTCAAGTTGTCGAAGTATAAGGGGGTATTTGATAGGTAGTTTTTTAAAATAAAGCAGACCTCCAATTGGTGGTGGTCTGTGGAAAACCGGAGACCTTGACCATCAAAATTCGGTAAAGGCCGACCACTAAATGGAGTGATAATCAGTAGGTTTCCTGGTCAATGAAAACCGGAAAAGCATGGTAAAAGGGACCGGATTATCCAGTCATTGTCTTGAACCCTTACAGTATGTAATATTTTTCTAGTTACCAAAGAATATTAAAGCAAAGTGTTCAGTCTATTTTTTTAGTGGCTTAACTAAACCTAATTTAAATAAGTCTCCAAATTTTGATCTAATTATTTTTATTGGCTTAATTTCATTTTTTTGATTTTTATTTAAGGATATATTTTGTCTTTTTTTAGAAAAATTTGTTTTATTTGATTTTGAATTTGTTTTATTTCCTTTTTTATTTGAAGTATTTGTTTCAATCCAATTTTCTTTTTTCTTTACTATAATTTCCCTATCAATTCCATAGGAATTTAATCTTAATATTTCTCGAACACTATTTAATTTATTGCCTAATACTTGAATTTGTATTAAATCTAATTCTGTATTTTTATTAGACTTTAAACTATTTCTTTTTTCAGTTAGAAACTGAAGTAGGTTTATAAATGTTTGCTTATTATAATATTTAGCGTTATTTATAATGTAAGATGGAGTATTGTTTTCTTTTTTGTGACCTTTAGTGTTGACTAAAGGATCTTCTTTTTTTATTTCTTTACTAGAATCTTTAGCTGAGCTTTCATTGTTTTTTGAAAACATTTTTCCTGCTAAATCTAATTTAACTTCTTCGTAGAAGCCCATACCTCCGCACATGTAGCAATTTCCATTTAACCCAGAACAAAAACACTTTATCATGTAAGTAGATTTAAATAAAAACGATTTAATAATCCATATTAAACTTAACCTTTATTAATTAATAATTTGACAATAAAACATCATTTACTTCAATATCTAAATTTAAATCAATTGTATCCAAGTAATGAAAAACTGATAGTGCTTGGGTCTGATTGAATCATATTCTTACTAAGTTTCAATGGTTTGGTCCAACAATAATTATTGATGGTAGAACTAGTTATATAAAAGTGGTATACCCTCCAAAGGGTGAATTTTATGTCAGGTTACTTACTTTGCCATTTAAAATGATATAATAATAGCAAAAAACATCAGGTAAGTAAATAATTCTCACATTTTATCTCATATTATGGAGTGTTTTCTTAATTTAAACAGACCTCCAATAGGCGGCGTTCTGTTTATGTAGCTTTGATTTATTATCCACATAAATCAAACCATATGTCTGCATTTACCGCGGCAATTATTGCCACCAAACCACGTACTAACGATATTGAACACAGATTAAACGCTTATGCCCTATTATTTGAAGGCGAACGTCCATTATGGGAAATTCATATTGAGAGAAAAGTGTTCCAGTATATATCTAACCCTGAAAATATTTTAGAAGAAGGGGTAATGCAACTAAACAAGCAATGCCAACCTCCAAACCAAGAAATAGATCTATTGCATTCAAGAATTGAATTTACACTACTTACTTGGCCTGGTGTGTATATGCCTAATAAAGAGGCAGAAATTGCAAAATGGCAGGAAGATGGTGTGGTAATTGCGGAGCGGGTTTAGTTGGTGGTTCGAAAACAAGAAGAAGAAAAATTGAGGGAGATGAAGGGGTTTGTGGATACTTTGAATGGGTTTTAATAATTACGTAGTTTTAAAATGTTAACTTGTATTTTAAAAAGAGGCCAAATTTTTTCCGAAATCTCATGATAATTTGATGGATTGGGGAGATTTTGTGGCTGGTATATGCTAGTTATGGGTAAGTTAAACAAAGCTGTAAATGAAAAAACTTAGAGTTATAGATTTCTTTTGTGGTGCAGGAGGTTTTTCTGAAGGATTCAGACAAATGGGGTATGAAATTATTTATGGTTTCGACCATTGGAAACCTGCTGTAGACACTTTTAACCATAATTTCAATCTGAATTGTGATGTAAAAAACATTTTAGACTTTAAAAGTTCAATTGCTGAAATTGAAAGTTTGCCTAATACTGAAATTATTATAGGAAGCCCTCCTTGTGTTAGTTTTTCCAGTTCAAATAAATCAGGTAATGCAGATAAATCTTTGGGTGTTGAATTAACAGATACTTTTTTAAGAATTGTTGCTGTAAAAAAACACCAACCCAATTCTATACTCAAAGCTTGGTTTATGGAAAATGTCGTTAACTCGAAAAGATATTTACAAACAGCATATACTTTCAAGGATTTAGGGTTAACTGAATGGGCAAATAAAAATAGAATTAGTCCTTTAAAAATTGCAATTGACATATATGAAAACTCGGCTATAATTAATTCTGCTGACTATGGCTCTTTTCAAGCTAGAAAAAGAGTTATTTCAGGTGAAATATTAAAAAAAGGGAAACTTATATTACCTAAATCAACCCATTCAGAAGATGGATTTGATGGCAAAAAGAAATATATGACAATCGGAAAGATGAAGCGAAATTTTCCTCATCCCTTTACGAAACTTTCTGATGAGATTATTAAAGACCCACACTATCAAATTAAGATTTCACAAAGTCAATTGACTGATCATTTTTACGATACGGGAATTTATAAAGTGGAATGGAAGTTTTCAAAATATTGGAAAATAAACCATCCGTTTATGGGTAAAATGTCATTTCCTGAAAACGAAAACAAACCTAGTCGAACCATTACTGCAACAAAAATTGCAAACTCAAGAGAGTCTATAATTTATAAGTCCGAATTTAATAGAGTTGGTGATGGAGAATACCGTCTACCTACAGTAAGAGAAGCCGCAATAATAATGGGGTTTCCTATTACCTATCAATTTATAGGTGCAGAAAATAATAAATGGCGTTTAGTAGGTAATGCCGTATGTTGTTCAGTTAGTAAAGCATTTGCTAAAGTTGTACTTGATGCACATCGGTTCTCAATCCCAAGCTCACTTATATTAAAAAACAAACCCGAAATTGATGGCATAGTAAACCTTAATACTTACAAGATAAAATCACTAAACAAGCCCCCAATAAAAAATCAAGGTTCAAGATTTAGAAGGCACGCTATCAAAGATGGTAACTTAACAGTTACTTTATCCAACTACGATATTGAGAATAACCCCAAATCAGCCGAAGGTAAATGGTTTACCTCAGTTCAATATGGAACAGGCAAAGGGTTTCCGATTCAAAAAATTAATGATAAATATTACAAAAACCTTGAAGGGATAATAAACGAATACAAAGGAGGAAAGGAGTTTTTGAAATATATTAATAATGGATTTTCGGAAAAAATTGGGAATGCGAATGAACTTCAAAAACTTTACGAACTCCAAAAATCAAGTACTAAATATATAGAACCAACTGAATTAGTTGATTTAGTTCAACAAATAATTGATGAACTAAAAATTGAAAATATGGAAATTGAACAAAAGAAATTTATAGTTTTCAAGCACAAGGAAAAAGTTCCAGTGAAGCAATTCTTTGCATTATATGCAATAAATAAAATATCAACAATTGCAAACAGAAATTGATTATGCCAGTAAAATTTTTTCCAAATAATCCTATTGAAGCATTAGAAAAAATAATTCTTCATGAAAATGGCAAGCCATTAGAAGGTGAAATAAATGTTTACAGAAAATTTTTTAATGAGTTAAAAGACAGCTTGGAAGAATATTTCATTTGGCATAATTTAAAGTTTGCAACTCATTCAGAAACACGGAATCCATATAAAAAAAGTGAATCACAGTTGGATTTTTTACTAGTTTGTGGAAAAGGAATTTGTGTTATAGAGGTAAAGGGTGGACATGTTGAATTTCATAATAGTGAATTTAGTCATCGACATGCAGGGAAACTAGAATTAATGAAACAAAATCCCTTAAAGCAAGTCGAGGGTTATAAGTTTACCTTAAAGGAAAAGGTTCTTCAGAAATATTCAAAAAAATTATTTATTGATATTTGTGTTTTTCCTTTTACAAATATTGATTTTTCTAGGCAACCTAACTTATTTGGAGAGATTATTTATTCTAATATACAATGTGATAGGGGAACTTCCTTAACTCAATTTATTAAAAATAGATTTAATGATACAAAACATAAGCTAGAAAGTAATCATGGCTTTAAATTTTCAGATTTAACTGAAAAGGAATTATTAGATATTCGGAATATATTATCTCCACGAATGGAGGATTTAAATCCTTTCATTAACAATAAAGATACATATCAATGGCTAGGACTTAAGAATTTTGAAGTTTTTAGTGGTTTAAATAAAAATCAACGAGTTTTAATAGAAGGAATTCCAGGCTGTGGGAAAACTACTTTTGCACTTGCTTATGCAGATCAAAGAAGGCATTTAAAAGGTCTCTATTTATGTTGGAATAGATTACTTAAAATTCAAATTGAATCAAGAATAAAAGAAAGAGGGTTAACTAATTTAGAAGTAGATACATATTTTACATTTTTAAAAGAATTAGGTTTAGATACTCTTTCATTTGATAATACTCTCGATGATTTCAGGAATAAGGTTTTGACTTTTTTCTCTATTAATATAGAGAAGCAGTATGATTATATAATAATAGATGAAGGACAAGATATAATAAACAGAGGTGTAGAAAGCTTATTGGATAAATTAACAGGTCATGGTAATGGATTAGAAAGTGGTAATTTACTTTTCTTGTGCGACAATGAACAAGCTTATTCAACATCTGATGAAAATATTAGCGATGATATTGATTTGCTTAGTATTTACTTTACGCATTATCAAATGAATCATGCACACCGATCGGTTAATAATCCGAATATAAGAGATTTAGCCTCTAGAATCATTGAAGATGTTTATCAACTTGATACTAAGTTTACAATGGATTTATATCCAAATATGGTTATGCAATTTTCATCATTCAAAGAGGCGAAATCCCATATGATAAAAGATTTTTTAAAGCCAATTAGAGACCCAAATAATAGTTTGAGAGGAAAGGATTGTATTTTGCTTATAGAATCGACACTTCTAAAAGGTGACAATCTTGAAGAGTTATTTATTAATGATTGTGAAGCTCTTACAGAAAGTAATGTTACTGATACATCTAATGTTCTAAGATATACTTCGCCATTGAAATTTAAAGGACTAGAAAAAGAGAATGTAGCTTTAATTGTGAGACAACCTACCGCCATAAACCAAAATGAAATATATGTTGGCATAACGAGAGCTAAAAGTAATCTTAAAATTTATGTGGTATATGAGTAGGATAATCACAGATAATTATTTTGACAAATTAAATGCTCTTATTGAAGAGTTTGAGCAATCAACTAACTTATCTTCTTTAGTGAATTTCTTTGTGAATGAGGTTCAGAAAGATCAAAATAGAAAAGGAAATCAAAAGATTTTTTCTACGAAGGATTTTCAAAGGGTAAATGAGCTAATAGATTCGCAGGATTTAAAAAGAATTTTCGCCTACATAAGCAATATTGTTAAAGGTTTCAAAGGGCAATATTTACACATTCATTTAAATGTTGATTTATCTGAAAACATCATCGATAATTTAATCACTTTAGCTGTGTGGGATGCTTTATCGCAAGGTTTATATGATGAGGGTATTTTAGATGAACAAATAAACTCATTGAAGATAAAAACTGCACGCCCACTTGAACCGCTAAATAATAATGGCCATTTATTAAATCAAATATATAGAGAAAGGTACGGTCTCCAACATAAGCTAAAATTTATTGAGAAAATAAAAAGTATAAAAAAAAATAATCAGAAAAGCGGAATACTTATCAACCTTAATTCAAGTGCTGGTAGTTGCGTCAATTTATCAGAGTTCTCTATATGCCCGGAATCGCTTAATACGTATGTGAATTTTGGCAATAGCCGTAAAAATATTTTTAAAGAAATGGGGCGTGAAAAAGTTGAAAGATTATCAATGATTATAAATTTATTCCCTTCAATTACTGGAAAAAATATTTGGTATAAAGATTTTATAAGTGATGAAATTAATAGGTACAGTAATTTCAAAAAAGTTATTACGTTATCTTCTGGAGAAAAAACACCTGAAGCACTTTTGGAAATGCAAAAACAAAAAAAATTTCAGGCAGAAGAGATTTACACTATATTTTCATTTGAATTATAAAGCAGGTATATGAACATTTATTTTTATAAGATAGAAGAGCTGCAATTACTTTCCTACCATTATTATGTTGCTCAGGTTACCAATAATGATTTATTAGAATTAAATGGTTATAAAATTCGAAATATATTATCAATTGTATTTGATAAAAAAACGCGCGATTTAGTTTTAGAAGATTTATTCAATGAGAATGGTGCTTTTTTAACCAGTGAAACGAAAGATAATTTATTCAGATATCTTTCTTTAGATGAAAGAATTGATTTAAAAAATTATCTATCTACCTATTTAGATTATCAAATTGAATCTGAGTGGCGTCAAACCATTACTCATTTGTTGACTACTGAATCCATTAATACAGTTCTTATTCCAGCACCTATATTGAACCATCATTTAATTTTAACTCAATTAAAAGAACTGTTTCCCAAAAGGAAGTTTGTTGACTGGCATGGCTATGATGAAAAACCAACAGCACTTATTCTAGATTACAATCATGTATGGAAAAAGAGAAATATATTAACACTTCAAGATTCTAACTCTAATGCTTATTTTTTAAAACATTTTTTTGAAAGTACATATCAATGGAAAACCTATGCTGAAGATAAAAACATATACGCTACAATTAATACTCCTCTAAGAATTTCACTTTTTAGTCCAGAAACACTAATTGAAATAAAATCAAAACTTGATGATTTAAAGCCAAAAAACGAGGAAAATATTTGGACCACTTTGCTTGATGAAAATCACAATAACATGTATAATTATATTGGCAAAGAAGAAATAAAAATATATTTTGATAAAAATAAGGCCAACAATTATTCTATGAATAATTCATTTATTCTAGCTAAAGAAAATAAATTCTTAATAAAAAATGCAACAGATTTAATTGATAATGCATCAAAATATGAAGGAGAATATAAAATATCCAACCTCGAAAACATTATTTTAAACATTGAAGTTAGCAAAATAATAGCAGCGATTGGAAAGGATGAGAGTATATTAAAAATAGTACAGCCACTGTGGCAGAAATTTAATTTAAACGAAGATGATGGTAGTTTATGGAAACAGTTACTTCAAAATAAGGCCAAAGAATATGAAATGGAGATTGTTTTCGCAGAAATTGAACGAATATCAGGAGTCAAACATTTTATTAGCTTATACACTTTTGAAAGAACCTACTGTAATCCAGGAAGTATTACAATAATACCTAGAGAAAAAAAAGTTTTTAAAGCTATTTGTCAATACTTAGAACTACCCTTAGAGTACCGAGCTGCTATGCATAGAGAGCGTAATTTAATTGGGGGATATTCCGAAGAATGGCGTAGTAAGTTAAAATCGCTTATTGTAGCCATGGTAAATTGTGAAATCTTTGATCAACGAAGAGATGATGAAGAACTTTTAGAAATTTTAAACAGTTCTATTGATAAAATTGAAAAAAGAGTGGATATTGACTTTTTTGGCTCCACCAGAGAGTCATTGATTTATGCATGTATAGCAGTCTATTATGAAATATTAGAAAAAATAAAACTAAAACCTATCATAAGAATTGAACATATTTCATCTAATTAACATAACTAATAATGTCAAACATAAAAACAAAAAGAGCTTCACTAGAAGCATATTTAAGGGAACAAGTATTGGGTCCTGGTGCAGGGCGAAATCGTGTGGTTAGAACAAATATTGACACTGAATTTTCGTTTCTGAATCAAAAATTTTCAGACAATATAGAAGAAGCTCTAACAGTTGTGCCAGGTGTTTATTACAGTTCGGGTATTCTGTTCCCAAACAAAGGGAAGAAACAAGACACAAATGAAACTCCTAATAATGGTGTTGATGAAACTGAGGATAATCCTATTGGTGAGACTGATGAAGATACTGATGATAATAATACTCTTGAAGAAAGAAACTTATCTGGAGATGATGATGGAGTACAAATGAATCAGATGTTTCCTAAGACAATGGGTCTCACCTTTTGTATGAAAGCTGATAATTTAATGGAAGAGGGCTTCGAAATTGTGCTTTCTGGGCGCCACTATAAAAGAGTTCCTGATAATGATGTGAGGAATTTTGGAGTACGAATGGAGTTGTCTAAAGATGAATTCATCGAAGTATTAAATATTACGTTAGGTGATTTTGGAAATTTAGGGGCTTATTTTAAGATTGAGGAAATCGGAAGCTTTTGTTTTGTAAAACAATATTTAAACTATCCTGTGATTAATGTAGTTGATCTTGAAGGAAAACCTATACTAAATGCCCAAGGTAAACCAAAACAAAGAGTCGAAAATATTCTAAACCTTGCATCCAGTAAATTAGGGGGGCAGTTTTATCAAGATAATTTAAATTTATTTCCACCAGGTTGGGGTCAAAGCGGTGTGGTTACTATTGATAGTCTTTTTAAGTACATAAGCAACCAGTTGCTAAAATATTGTGTTGATGTTACATATAGGGGGATTTTATACAAAGCCAGCCAACAATTAGAAAAGTTTCAAAATATTTTAGATCATTTAATTGATGCTAATAAAGTATTTACTGGTCGTTATGGTGTATGGGAATCAAAATTGCTAAAAAGAAAAATCAATGTAAAAGCTCTAGCGTTAGCTGATTCAATTAAGGAAATTTTTAGCGGGGAAAATTTGCCTCAATCTAATTTTTTTGATGAAGAAGGCAATGATATTTCTACTTTAAAAGACATTATTAAAGTTGATTTAAAAGATGAACAAAAAGCATCCTTAAGTATAAACTTACAAATAAGTAGAGATACAAGGGTTGATAATGATTTAATATACTGCAAAATACAAGTATTAAATACAAGCAGTGAATTTATCGAAACCGATGAGAGATATTTCTCTATGGCTACTGAAGGAGTAAATGAACGCTGTTTTTTTGGTGTTGAATGTAAAGTGGTTTCAAATAAGTTAGAAGCCTACAATGAGAGAAGTGTGGACACAGCAGTTGATGATAGAGAAGGTGCTGCTATTCGGTTTTTATATAGGGAGATAAAGGATTATGGAATCGGTCATGGATGTAGCGTTTCGTGGGGAGATGGCTTCGTAAAAAGTGAATATATGCCTTATTGCGACACTCCTGATGTAGACTCAACTCCACGAGACACATCACAAATTTCGGTTGATGGTAATATTCCTGAGTTTTTTGCAAATTCTAAAGTCCAACAGATTAAATACCTATCTACGCTTTCTATTGCAAGTGACAAAGAAATTATTGATGGACTTAAAAAATTTGTTGGTGCTTATAGTACATGGATATCCATAAAGCAATTGGTGGTTGACGGTTTACCCAACGCTAAGGAAAAGGAAATCGCTAATGCTGAGTTAGCTAAGTGCAAAAAAGATTACGAAAGACTAAATGAAAATATTGATAAGTATTTAATAGATGGTAGTGATAACTTGAAGAAGTTTAGATTAATGAACACATCTATGTTTATTCAAATGTGGCATGGGAAGTATGCAGAAAAAGATGTGGTGAAGGACCTTATGAAAGAAGATGAGTTCTCTGGTTTTAATGCTGAATTTTATAAAGTAAAATGTCAAGATGATATTTTTAAAACAGGTGTTTCGGCTGGTTGGAGGGCTTTTCAATTAGCATTCATACTTCTTAATTTAGATGGGATTTTTGATGATACCAATACAAATGAAAAAAGGAATGATTTAGTTGATTTGGTTTGGTTTCCAACTGGAGGTGGTAAAACGGAGGCTTATTTGGGATTAATTTCTCTAACAATTCTCCATCGTAGAATGCATCATGGCAATACAGGAGGAGGAACAGCTGCTATAATGCGTTATACCTTAAGGTTATTAACTTTACAGCAATTCCAACGAGCTAGCAAGTTGATTATTGCATTAGAATTAATGCGTAGGGGGCATGCAAGTTTTGGTCAAAATTTAGGAGTTGAACCAATACGAATTGGTTTGTATGTAGGAGATAACCAGTTGCCTAATAGAACGGGTGATTTGATTCAAGAATTTCAAAGACTTAATCAGGGTAATCCATCAAAAATACCATTCGAAAAATGTGTTTGCTGTGGAGAATCTATAATAGGTTTAGAAACTATTTTGCATGCCAACAACAACAATTACAACCACAATATTGGTCGTTTAGAATGTAAAAATAACAAATGTGCTATGCACATACCTAATGATTTTGAAGAAGATACAAGACCTGATATGGGTTTTTTCCCATTTTTATTATCGGACGAAGCAATTTATCAACATCCGCCATCTTTATTATTTGGTACAGTAGATAAATTTGCTCAGTTAGCTCATAAAATTGATAATTCAAATAATAATGATGGCAGACAAAAAGATTCTAGACGTTTATTCGGAAGAGGAAATTGGGAAGCTTATAAACCAAGTCAAGGATATTTACCACCTGATTTAATTATTCAAGATGAACTCCATTTGCTGTTAGGTCCTTTGGGTACAGGTGTGGCTCTGTTTGAAAGTGCTTTCGAGCAACTCTGTACCAGAGTAGATGGTACAAAACCAAAGATAATAAGCTCAACTGCTACTACCCGCAATACAGAATTGCAAATAGAAGCATTATTTAATAAAAATCTAAGCATTTTCCCGAAACCAGGGATTGATTGTGATGACAGTTTCTTTGGAATGTATAAAAGAGAATACAAACCTGAACTTACGAAAGGGTACAAATACGCTTCTAATAGGAGATATATTGGTGTTTTGCCAACCGGTAGAACTCAAGTTTGGATGCAAATGAGAGTAGATGCACTTTGTTTAGCGCACAGAGCTTTGTTTGAATTAGAGAATAATCTACACGATACTATAACTCCAGATTTTACAGATGAATTAACAAGGGCACAAAACTATTACCATTCTGTAGTTTCATATTTCAATAGCGTTAAAGAAGTAGGTAGAACGCAAGCACAAGTTCAAACATATATCCTAAAAGAAACAAGAAAGGTGCTCAACCGAAGTATGCGAAGTCAAAAACTGCTTAAGTCAATTTATGCAACGAAAGATAAATTGGTAGAAGCAGAATTAACTGGTAGGCTTTCGGGAGAAGAGGTTAAAAAAGAATTAGCAAGGGTTGAAAGTGATTGGAGTCCTAATCGCTTTCCCATAGAAGAAATAGATTATGAAGGCAAGGTTTGGATTAAACAACAATATAATATTACTCCTGAATTCGTAGTAGCCACTAATATGATTTCTGTTGGCTTAGATGTAAGCAGGTTTAATACAATTGTCATGAACTCAATGCCAAGATATACAGCTGAATACATACAGGCTAGTTCGCGGGTAGCTAGAAATGATTTAGGTTTAGTATTAACAATACATCATCCTTTTAGAGCTAGAGATCTTTCTCATTATGAAAAATTTATTGAGTTTCATGAAAAAATGTATAGTTATGTAGAACCAATTTCTATAACTCCATTTACCCAAAAGTCGGTAGATAAGTTTATGCCATTATATGTGGCTACCATTGTGAGACATTTCTTTGTTGAATTTGCAAATAGGAATACAGCAAATAATATCACGCAAATGGATGTAGATCTTATAAAAAATCGCTGCATTTCATATTTTGAGATTAGACAAACAAGGTTAGAAATTCATCATAATAAAGCAATTCGAGAATTGTTGTCAGAAAATGACTTAAATTATATAAGAGAATGGATTGGGTCCGCAATTAGTAATTGGTTAAACGGAAAAAATATATCTAATGCAGATGACCTAGAATTAGTTTTTAAAAATGCAAATGTGGGAAGAGCTGATGGTGAGGCGGATTTATACAGCCCATTAAATAATTTAAATATTAAAGATTATCAGCAAAAATGGCAAGTTGCTATGAGTTTAAGAAATATAGAGCCAACTGCAGTAATTCACATAAATCGATATTAAAATGAATATTCTAACAGAAAAGCAATATAATTTAGGGGTGGATAAGTATAAACTACTATCATCCACATCAGGTGTAGGAGCTGTAATAGCAGCTAAAACCGGCAATTATATTCTAATTTCGTCTATAAATAAATGGCCTTTTATTCAAAGTGCGTTTAACATCATTGAAAATGAAAGACAAATAAACCTGGCTTCATTATTGGATAATTCAACAAAAAGAATAAAAAATGAATTAGGGTTAAGCACAGTTGATGATGAGAGGTTCGTAGGTTTTTTAAAAATCTCTGAAAACTTGTCGGCATTACTATTACTGCTTCCTGTTCCTTCAATAAGTATTAATGATTTTTTTAATACACCAGAATGGCAAGATCACCCAATAAAAAAATTAATTCCTACATCAATCGCAAGCAATTATTTGGTTCAAGCAACACATTTCCCAAAGTGGTTTGTTGGCAAAAATAGTAAACTTCAAACATTAGATAAATGGAGGAGTGATTGGGGAAATTTGGTTCAAAATAATGCCAATGTTAATACAAATCACTTTGCACCTCCAAGAGACCCCAGCTCATTGAGGAAACCAAACGTACGTAGAAAAACAGACGCTGATGGCAATTATGAAACTGTAGATATTTATAATGAATTATCTCAAACAAATTTGGCATTAATTTGTGAGAATGGTCATTTAATGGATATCCCATGGAGTAAATATATCAATGGCAGTAATATAGGAAATGACCCTGTGAATCTTGATGAAATAAGTGATTGTTGCGGAAACCCAAGTCTAAAATGGACAGAAAACACAAACAAATCAGAAGGTTTTGAAAATGTTTTTGTAGAATGTTTAAGTTGTGGCAAGAAAAAAAACCTTGGTGGAATAAACAGTTTTAAATGTTTATGCAAAGGTCACAAACCTTGGGAAATTGACTTAGTGGGGGGATTTAACCAAAACAGTATAATTCCTTATGAAAATTGTTCATTTAATGGTAGACGAGGTGAAATGCAAGTTTCATTAGTTACTGCTAATAGAATGTATTACGCTACTGGTAAAAACAGTTTATATATTCCACTACAATTAAAACCTGAAGGTTTTGAAAATCAAGATTTAGCAAAGGCTTTAAGCTTCTGTGAAGTTAAGTTTGAAAAAAGGGTAGATAAAACCCAGGAAAGGGAAGTGTATTTTTACAAAAAAGTTGATATTGATTATTTGATTAATGATGCAGGAATTGATGAGAAAATAGTGAGTACAGATTTCATAGAGCAATTAAGAAGTCTTTTTTTAAATATTGAAAATCTCGCTAAAAATGATTTAAAGGAATATGACGATGAAAATTATCGCCTTTATGAATACAAATGTTTTACCGATAATCTAGATGTTAATGAAAGCGGTTTACGATTTAATAATGTTAACCTATCTAATAATTTAAACTCATATTTTACATCTATAAAACAAGTTTCGGAATTAAAACTCACCCAAGTTCAATTATCGTTTAACAGAAATAAGCCAAGAGTTGCATTTCAAGACCAAAATGGGAATATCGGTTACTCTTGTAATACAAAAAGAATATTCGAAGGCGATGATGATAAACAATATGTCTTACCAGCTGTTCAGAATTATGGTGAAGGAATATTTATACAATTTAGTGAAGAAAGCTTGAAAAGTCTAGCTAATGACGCAAGGATAGAAACCATGTTGGCTAGAAACCTCAACAAACAAGACCAAGGTTATGGTACATGGGAAATGCTAAATAGATGTGGTCAAAAGTATTTTATTGTTCATAGTTTTTCACATTTAATTATGAGGGAATTAGAATTTGCATGTGGCTACCCTACTGCTAGTTTAAAGGAGCGGTTATACATTTCTTCTGAAGAGAATGATTTTATGGCTGGAATTCTAATTTATACGACAGATGGTTCAGACGGAAGTATGGGAGGACTTGTTTCACAGGCTTCAGAACACAATATTGAAAAATTAATAAAAAATGCCTTATTAAGAGGGGTTGATTGTAGTTCTGATCCTCTGTGTTGGGAATCCGAAGGTCAAGGATTATTTGATTTTAATTTAGCGGCATGTTTTTCTTGTTCATTAACTGCTGAAACAGCATGTGAAGCAATGAATTTAGGTTTAGATAGAAGAGTTTTAGTTGATGAAGAATTTGGTTACTTTAATTCAATTGTTTATAGTTTGAAAAATATTGATTAATAGAGTGTATGTGATACGTATGTTAAAATGGAATGGGTTAAAAAAATAAGATAGTTTTTTCAAAATCCATCATTTTAATTCAATTAAAGAAAAACTTTCTAAGGAAAAGCTAAAAAAATTTCAAGAAATAAACTGTAATTATTAAATTATATCAATTGGAAAAAATAAAAAATGAACACATTTTAGCTGCCATAAAAGAAATCGAAGCAAACCCATTACTAAGAAAAGGTCGCGCTTCAAGTACTTATGATTTAATTTATGATAATAAAGATTACCCTCCTAAACTAGTTATTAGTTTGGCAAATAAATATGCAACAGGTAAAGAATTAGACCCTAATGAATTTAATGGTGGCCCAAACACACCTGCATTTGATCTTTTAAAAAAAGAAGGATTTGCCATTGTTGAAAAAAACGATTCAATTAAATTTAATGTTATAAATGAATATATATCAAAATTGAAATCTGGAGAAATCAGTGCTGCTAAATCTATCAAATCATTAATTGAGAATAATAATTTCGAACATAATTTGAAAGTAATTGATGAATTATTTTTTAATAATAAATTAAAAGATATTAACTCAAAAAATTACATAAAAAATATTGAATTTATTAAAGAGGTACATAAAATAAAATCTAAAGAATACAATGATTTCAATGTATGGAGTGCTTCCAAAACCTTATTAAGAAAGATAAATGAAAATTTAATAAAACGGCATGATGAATTAAATAGAAAAGTAGGCTTTCCAGATAATGGTAATGGTATATATAAATCTTTTTTAGGTGAAAATAATCTTTTAGCATTTGTAATGAAAAAGTTTGAGAAAATTGAAACTAAGGTTTCACCTTTAAATGGGAATCATTTTATTGATACACAAAATGAATTTGGTTTTATATCCTTCTATCAAAATACACGAGAAGTAGGTTTAATATTCTCCCCTCAACTTATTCAACGTTTTGTTGCCTCTTTATGTACCAAACCATTTGTAATTTGTAGTGGTCTTTCAGGTTCCGGTAAAACAAAATTAGCACAAGCATTCGCACAATGGATTACAGCAGATGAATCTCAATATGTAATTGTACCTGTTGGTGCAGATTGGACTAATCGTGAACCACTTTTAGGTTATCCAAATGCTTTGAATAAAGAAGAATATGTAAGCCCTGAAAATGGCGTTTTAGATTTAATGATTAGAGCAAAGGAAAATATTGAGAACATAGAAGAGCTAACAAAACCCCACTTCTTGATATTAGATGAAATGAATTTAAGTCACGTTGAACGGTATTTTTCTGATTTTTTAAGCACCATGGAATCTGGTGATAAAATACCATTACATAAGATTGAAAACGACTCTTTAATTGTCCCTCCTTCAATAAAACTTCCAAAGAATTTATTCATTGTAGGAACCGTAAATATTGATGAAACTACCTACATGTTTAGTCCAAAGGTTTTAGACAGAGCCAATACAATTGAATTTAGATTAACAGAAAAGGATTTAGAAGATTTTATTGCAAGTGATATAAAACTTGATATGGAGTTATTAAAGGCTCAAGGTGCAAATATGTCGGACGGCTTTATGAGAATGGCGTTACAAGAAACTGATAAGAATCTGAAATCATCCGAAGCAGATTTAAAACTTTTCTTTTCTGAATTAAAAAAATCAGGTGCTGAATTTGGTTATAGAACAGCAAGCGAAATTGGAAGGTTAATGTATATGCTAAAAGAACTTGGCGAATCAGGGGACAACTTACTTGATATTGCCATAATGCAGAAATTACTACCAAAATTGCATGGTTCAAGAAACAAGCTTTCAAAAGTGCTTCCCATCTTAGGTGGTTTTTGTTTGATAGACAATTCAAAAATTAAAGAAGATTACCTGGATAAATTCGTTAGTAATAGTTTAACTGAGGTTGAACTTAAAGCTGACACAAACATCAAATACAAAATATCATTCGAGAAAATTTGCAGAATGTATAAAAATGCAGTTGAAAACGGTTTTGCAAGTTACGCTGAAGCTTAAAAATGATTAAAGTGAAAGAGATTCAACCCTTTACAAGTAATTTTATTGAGCACATAAAGCAACTTTTAAGAGAAGCTCAGTATGGTCTTGTTCGTTCTGTCAATTCAATTATGGTTCAAACTTATTTCGAGTTAGGAAAACGCATTGTTGAACATGAGCAGAGCGGTAAAGATTATTCCGATTATGGAGAATATCTACTTGACAGACTTTCTAGTGAGTTATCAAATGAGTTTGGGAAAGGTTTTTCTAAACGAAAACTTGAACTTATTCGAAAATTTTACCTCACCTATAAGATTGCGAAAACACCGTTTTCGCAATCTATTGGTTGGTCTCACTTTTTGCATCTAATTAGAATAGAAAAAGAAGAAGAACGCAAATTTTATGAGATAGAAACAGAAGCCAATAAATGGAGTGTAAGAGAACTTTCACGGCAGATAAATACATCATTATATGAAAGACTGAGCTTAAGTAAAGATAAATCTGCTGTGTTGAAATTGGCTTTAAAAGGACAAATATTAGAAAGCCCTGCGGATATGATTAAGGATCCTTATGTACTCGAATTTCTTAATTTGCCAGAAGCATCTACCTATAATGAAACGGAACTTGAAAGTGCCATCATCAATAAATTAGAGCACTTTTTACTTGAATTAGGTAAGGGATTTACTTTTGTTGGCCGTCAGCAAAGATTCACTTTTGATGAAGAGCACTTTAGGGTAGATTTGGTTTTTTACAATAGAATACTTAAGTGTTTTGTATTAATTGATATTAAAATAGGAAAGTTAAAGCATCAAGATCTAGGGCAAATGCAGATGTATGTAAACTATTACGACAGATATGTAAAACTAGAAGAGGAAAACAAAACAATAGGAATCATTTTATGTAAAGATAAAAAAGACACCTTAGTTGAAATCACCTTACCAGAAAACAACAATCAAATATTCGCGAGTAAATATGAATTGATACTTCCAAGTAAGAAAGAATTGAAACAGCTAATTGAAAATAAATCCGATTAGACATTTATGACATCCCTAACTTTCATATCAATACCATTAGATTTTATAGAAAAGGGCTTAACCCTAACTATAGATGCTAAAAAACCGGATACCTTATTTGAAGTAATAAATGCAGAACTAGAAGGGGAATGTAGGTATCAACTTAAAGAAGGTTGCTTTTATGATTATGAATTTTCAAATCCCAAATATTTCTTTAAAAAAACTGATTATGTAGAAGCTCATAGCAGAAAGCAATTTATAGGAATTATTTCGCCCAATATTTATGTAGGTGCTTTAGCCTTTGAAATTTTCAAAGAAGAGGAAAACAAATACTATAAAATTAAATTGGAAGTTCAATCGGTTAAGTCTGATTATAGAACAGATTATCGTTATATGCTTGAGAGCATCACTGAAAGATGCACTGATTTAATCATGCAGATTGATTCTCCGATTAGTCAACATTTTGAAACAGATTTCAATAAGAATCCAGAAACTCTATATCAACGCTTTACTTTTGTAAAATCATTAATCGATTCACTAGATTTTGAAGAAGCTATTCAAAAAATTGTGTCCAATCCTACAACTAAATGGGAAGAGGAACAAGAGGTAAAAGATATCCGAAGAATACGAAGATTTAATCAAAAAAATATAAAACAATTGGTTACTAAAAGTAACCGAATAGAAATAAGTAATAATCATTTTTTGAATAAGACTTACGGATTAACCTCCATTCCAACTAAAATTGATAGTACAAGGAAAATAGAGTCTATAGACACATCCGAAAATCGTTTTATTAAACATGCATTAGAAGACTTTCTTTTTTTCTGTGAAAATTGCGAATTAAAATTTGAAAAATATTCAACGGCAAAATTTGAAGTAGGGTTGCTTGCAACAAAACTTTCTACTTTATTAAACCAATCATTCTTCAAACAAATATCAAGACCAAGTTCATTAAAGCTAAATAGCCCTGTACTTCAAAGGAAAAGCGGGTATAGAGAGGTTTTAAATGCTTGGCTTAAGTTTGACCTAGCCGCTAAATTGATTTGGCACGGTGGCGAAAATGTTTATGAAGCTGGCAAGAAAGATATTGCTACGCTATATGAGTATTGGTTGTTTTTTACTTTGTTAGATTTATTTAAAGAAGTATTTAAAATTGAACCAAAAAGTATTACCGAATTAATTGATTATGATAAAGACAAACAGAAATTATCGCTTAACTTAAAGCAGGGAATGGCCATTGCAATGAAAGGTGTATACCAATCTCCATCAAGAAACTTAAATATTCAGTTCTCCTACAATCGTTCTTTTGGTGGCGGTAAACCTTTTCCGAATTCAGGCAGTTATACAACTACACTTCGACCTGATTATACGTTATCTATTTGGCCAGAAGAAATAACAGAAGCAAAAGATGCAGAAAGAACAGAAATGATTACACACATCCACTTTGATGCAAAATACAAAGTAAAAAATTTTTATGAACTAATTTCTAAACCGAAATACGAGGAGTTGTCAGAGGATGAGAACATTGACCTAATAAAGGAAGAGGCAGAAGAAGTAAAGAATGGCACATTTAAAAATCAGGATTTACTAAAAATGCATGCTTACAAAGATGCAATTAGAAGAACTGGTGGTGCTTATGTTTTATATCCAGGCGAAGGGAAGCATAAGCCTTTTAGAGGCTATCATGAATTAATTCCTGGCTTAGGTGCTTTTGTTATTAAACCCAATAAAGACGATAAAGACAAAGAGCATTTACAAACCTTCATTAGAAAAGTAATTGCAAACTTTATTGATAGAGCATCTCAAAGAGAACACACTGCAATTAAAGTTTATGATATTCATCAAAAAAGCAAACTTGATAGTGATACTTTAAACGAATCATTACCAGAATATATTAGTAATAAAAAATTAATTCCAAGTGAAACTTTTGTTCTTGTCGGTTATTACAAAGACGATATTCATTTAAGTTGGATTATAGATGAGGGCTTTTATAATGTTCGTTATGGTGACAAGTATGAATTAAGTTCCAATGAAATCGGTGCTCAATATTTACTTTTATATTCTAAAGATCAAACCGAATCGACTTTGTTTTTTAAGCTTAAAAGTAATGGAGCAAAAGTTTACACAAAATCGGAATTAAAAAAAGACTTAAAATACAAGACTACTCCAAGTCAAGAAATGTATTTGGTATATGAAATCGAAACAGAATGTGAAAAGGAATTTTATGGATTAAATATTGATTTAACAAAATTAGCAGGCTTGGAATCAAGCAAAAGACCTACAGCAATTAGTATTGAGCAACTTATGAAATCAAAAATAAAATAGATAGTTCATCTTTCTAGACCAATTTGAAAACACAACTATACAAAATGTACGATGGAATTACAGGATTTGTGGTGTAAATAAAAGATATTTCACTCCTCCAATAGGCTGAGGTGTAGGTTGTTAAGTTTGTTAAAATATTAATTATGTCAAACACACCCATACAAGAAATAGCCATTACAAGGTGGGATATTACTTTAGATGGCAAGATTGCCTGTTGCAGGGTTAACTACGACGACTATATTAATTTTGAAATTGAAATTCTATCAGAAAGTGAAATCGAGGACTATAAAGCCAAGTTTAGTAAATCTGATAACGTGTTAATTGATCGGCTCACCACTTTGAAAACCATGTTTGACAAGGGCTTGATATCGACCGAAGAATTTGACGATTAGAAAAAAGAGATTCTTGAGGCTGTTTAAAATAGTTTAAATTACAAAAAACAATTACTGTCTCGTCCTAGAAAAACCTTACACTGGGTCTTATACGGATATAGCTTTACAGTTTTAGAGGTAAAACAACCTCAATGACAACGCAAAACCTTGAACAATTCAAATTCACAGACGAGTTTAAAGAAAAGCTCGTTTTAATGGTGGTTTATCACAATCACTCTCCAA
>CAIKZP010000204.1 GCA_903831935.1 uncultured Bacteroidota bacterium
AACTAGGTAAGTTATCTAGTGGAAAAGGAACGCTTCGTTTGCGTGACAACAACAAAGATGGCAGGGCCGATGAAATTCAATCTTTTGGAAATTTCATTGGAACTGGTATTGCCATTAAAAATAATTATTTGTACACCTCTTCTGACGATGCGGTATATCGTTACCAATTAAATACAAATGGAGAACTAATAAATGCCGAAGCTCCAGAAACAATTATTAGTGGTTTAATTAATCGTCGTCAACACGAGTCTAAATCAGTAGCATTAGATAATGATGGCAATATCTATGTAAATATTGGTGCTTATTCTAATTCTTGCCAAATTGAAGATCGTAAAAAAGGCTCTTTAGGAAAAATGCCTTGTCCTATTTTAGATTCTGCTGGAGGCATTTGGAAATTTAGTGCTAGCAAACTTAATCAGACTTATGAAAACGGTGTTAGATATGCAACAGGCTTGCGTAATGTGGTTGGTTTAGATTGGAATACACAAAATAACCAACTCTATGTAATGCAACACGGACGCGATCAATTACACGATTTGTTTCCTGATATGTATACCGAAAAAGACAATGCAGAAAAACCTGCAGAAACAATGTATGCACTAAAGCAAGGAACCAATGCAGGTTGGCCTTATGTGTATTACGATCCTGAATTAAAGAAAAAAATGGTGGCACCAGAATATGGTGGAGATGGAAAAAAAGAATCAACCGATAAAAATATTGCTAATCCTGCTATTGCATTTCCTGCACATATGGCGCCGAATGGTTTGTTGTTTTATACAGGCAATCAATTTCCTGCTAAATACAAAAACGGTGCGTTCATTGCTTTCCATGGTTCTTGGAACAGAGCACCTTTACCTCAAGAAGGTTATTTTGTTGCATTTGTGCCTTTTAAAAATGGAAAGCCAACAGGCGAATGGGAAATTTTTGCCAATGGATTTGCAGGGGTAGAAGTGATTAACAGCACACGTGCAGCACAACACCGCCCATGTGGATTGGCGCAAGGTCCAGACGGTTCTTTGTATGTGTCGGACGATTCAAAAGGAACAATTTATAAAATTAGTTATACAGGTAAATAATGAGTAGCATAAAAAAAGGTTTGATAGGTTTTGCATTATTGCTTTTATCGATTAATTTTTTTGGATTTACATCCGATACCAAATTGCCTGATCCTGTTATGGCCTCGGTATTAAGGGGAAAGGATGTTTACAAGGCGCAGTGTTTGGCTTGTCATCAACAAGATGGCGGTGGTGTGCCACATTTAAATCCACCGCTTGATGGTTCTCAAAATGTTAACGGAAACGATAAAGCCAGACTCATTAAAATTGTTTTAAATGGATTGGCCGACCGTGTTGAAATAGAAGGCGAAATGTATAGTAATACCATGGCATCACACAAAGATTTGTCTAACCAACAAATTGCAGATGTACTTACTTATATTAGAAATAGTTGGACCAATAAAGCAGGCCCAGTAACAGTGGAAGAAGTGAAAATTGGTCGATCTAAATTAAAGTAACCATGAAAAGAGTTTTATTTATAGACAGAGATGGCACCATTATTAATGAGGCGCCGCCAACGTATCAGATTGATGATTTTTATAAGTTAAGTTTTTATCCAAAAGTATTTAAATACTTGTCTTTGATAGCCAAAGAAATGGATTACGAATTGGTAATTATTACCAATCAAGATGGCTTGGGTACCGACTCTTTTCCTGAAAAAACTTTTTGGCCAGTACAAGATTTTATTATGGAAACTTTGGCCAACGAAGACATTCATTTTTCGGCAGTTTATATTGATAAAACTTTACCTGCAGAAAATGCAGCTACCAGAAAACCACGTACTGGTCTACTAACTGCTTATATCAATAATCCTGCTTACGATTTGGCTAATTCTTTTGTAATTGGCGATCGAATCACAGATATTCAATTGGCTAAGAACCTTGGCTGTAAAGCAATTTGGTTAAAAACAGATGCTAGTTTAGGTGCTGCTGAAGTTGATGCACAAGTAAATGAATTAACGTGTTCTATTGCACTTGAAACCATTCACTGGGCTGATATTTATTCGTTTTTAAAATTGGGATTGCGTAGTGTTACACACGAGCGTAATACCAATGAAACAAAAATTACTGTGGCTTTAAATTTAGACGGATCTGGCAAAACGGCTATTGATACGGGCATTGGTTTTTTCGACCATATGCTTGATCAAATTGCGCGCCATGGTCAACTCGATTTATCGGTACAAACCAAAGGTGATTTGCATATAGACGAGCACCATACTATTGAAGATACCGGCCTTGCTATTGGTGAAGCATTTGCACTCGCACTAGCCGACAAGCGTGGAATGGAACGCTATGGTTTTGCCCTGCCAATGGATGAAGCCTCAGCTCAAGTACTAATTGATTTTGGTGGTCGTAACTGGTTGGTTTGGGATGCTAGTTTTCAGCGCGAAAAAATAGGAGAGATGCCAACAGAAATGTTTTTCCATTTCTTTAAATCTTTTAGCGATGCAGCAAAATGTAATTTAAATATTTCTTGCAAAGGCGATAACGAACACCATAAAATTGAAGCCATCTTTAAAGCTTTTGCAAAAGCAATAAGAATGGCGGTAAAACGTGATCCTTTTTCAAATCACTTACCATCAACAAAAGGCGTATTGTAATATTATTTTAAACGGGTCCAAACTTCAGTACGGCCTAACATAGAGAACCCAATATATCCTCTAACATTGAGTGTATTGGGTTCTTTTAGTTTTATAATGCATTTGTATTCTTTGCCATTCATAGGGTCGTAGATTTTGCCATTATTCCATTCACTATTGTCGAATTGAAAGTTTCTAAGAATCAATGAGCCTAAAATGGGTTTGTTTTTTTGTGCAGGGTCAGGATTATTTGCATCTACTTTGGGTTGACCTTTTTCATTGTTTGGTTCTTTTAACCAAATGATTTTTCCAAAATAGTTTTTACCTTCTTTATATACTTGAATATGGCCTTTTCCATTAGAACTTATCCATGTACCTAGAATATCATCGGGGCCAGTGGCAAATGCGGTTCCAAATCCAAAACAGGTTAATATTAATAGGTATAATGCTTTTTTCATGTGTTTGTTTTTTCAAATATGAATCAATAATGGTGGTCTAACAAATTTTAGAACAAAGTTTTTTATGATATGTTTTTAAATAGCCAGCTATTTTGTAGAAATGTCTGTTTTATGTAAAACTTTGCATAAAATTTGGTCAACAAGCAATTCTCACGCATATTTGCAGTACAATGAACAGATTAGCAAACAAATATTGGTGGTGGCATACAAACTTTGAAAGGGGATTGTAATGGCCTAGCCTTACGTTTTTGAATATATTCAAAGCCCCGACAATTATGCCGGGGTTTTTTTATATCCATCTACGAACTGATAATCAATTATTGCATACAATAAATTTTAAGGAATAGGCTATGAAAAAAATAATTGTTCAAACAAATTGCAAAAGGCTATTGGCAGATATTTATACGCCAGTTGGTATTTATTTGCGCCTTAGGGATCGATTTCGTGATACCGTATTATTAGAAAGTACCGATCATCATGTGGCCGAAAATAGTTACTCCTTTATTTGCATTAATGCTTTTGCAGGTATTGAAGTGAGTTCGTCGAATAGTATTGAATTTAAATTGCCCAATGAAACACCCCAAAAGTTAGCGCTAGAAAATGTGGCAGATGCGCCTAGAGAGCTATGGAATTTCATGCAAAATTTTCAAATAGAACCAGCCGTAGAAAAGGAAGCAAAATTTGCGCAAGGACTTTATGGTTATACCAGTTTCGATGCGGTTCAGTTTTTTGATACCCTTCATTTTAATGCAGAAAAACAAGCTGCGCCAGTTATTCCGTTAATGCGTTATAGGCTTTATCAATATGTAATTGCATTCAACCATTTTAAAGACGAGTTATTTATTTGTGAGAATACAATTGCAGGAATTGATTCAGAAGTAGCAATGGTAGAATCGCTTATTAAAAGTAAAGACGTTCCTGTGTATCCTTTTAAAAGTAAGGGTATTGAATCATCTAATATGACCGATGAAACCTATCGTACCATGGTACAAAAAGGTATTCAAAGTTGCTTGCGTGGAGATGTTTTTCAAATTGTATTGAGTCGTAGATTTCAACAGTCTTTTACCGGAGATGAGTTTAATGTTTATCGCGCATTAAGAAGTGTTAATCCTTCGCCTTATTTATTCTTTTTTGATTATGGCGA
>CAIKZP010000205.1 GCA_903831935.1 uncultured Bacteroidota bacterium
GCTACTTTGGCATTATTTCTTTGCATAGAAACATTGTCTAATGACCTAAGTAGTTTAGATTTTGAATATAAATTAGCAAAATTAAATTGGGTATTAATATTATTCTCTTGTGAGTTTTCAATAGTATTACCTAGTTCTAATGCCACCCTACTTGCACCAATCCAATTATAGGTTGTTGCATAACTATACCTTGCTGTAATCCAGTCGGTGATAGGCAATTTACTCAGTGGTATATCATAATTCAGTGTAGCACGTTGCTGGTACAAAGTATTTCTACCACCTGTTATAAAATTATTGAATACACTGTCTTTTTTAATTTTATTGTCAATCCTTCCATTCGGTTCGTCTACACGCGCATTGTTGGTGGCAGAGAAATTTAAATTCAATTTTCGGGTTAAATCCCATTGCATATTATAGATACGATCGTAGGTAAAATATTTGTCGTAAGTAGTATCAACGCGTTCTACTTTACTATCATATGTATTCACAATTCTTGGAACAAATTCACCAAACTGTCTATTTACATCTGCTCTAAAACTAAGCATGGAAGGATGCAAATTAAAATTAAAATCCTTCAACCAACTCAGCCAAGCCGTTTTAGATTTAATGAGTTTTTTTAGTGGTTCAATGTATTTTCCTTGACCCATATAAGTATAACCAAAACCACCACGATGCCTAGTAATTTTATTTTCAAGAATTACTGGCGTGGTTTGTTCTGTTTGTGTAAACGAATAACTAAAGTCTAAATTACTCAACTTTAATAAGCCCGTTTTAGTGCCACTAGGCGCCACGCGTACATTGGTAAAATTGAGTGTTTTTATAGTTGTTTCATCTACCGCTGCCGTGCGTATAGAATCTTTTTTACTTGGCGATGCAGTAAGTTTTTCTTGGTATTTAATATCCTTATCAAACGGATCGTATTGTGGCATACGAACTGTTTGACTAATACTTGCATAAACAGGCAAACTTAGTTTTACTTTTTGTGGGAATAATTTACCGGCATTAATATTTGCGGCAGCATCGAACTGCACTAAATTATCTCGCGCCCTTTCATTCACTCTTTGTTCAATACTTCCAAACCCTTGTGTATGGGTATTTGCCGACACCGATACGGTACCCAAATCTGCAAGCGTTAAGTCTACCCTTCCTAGTGCGGCCCATCCGCCATTTTCATCTAATTCAGAAAGTCTTAATTCATTTATCCAAACTTCGGTATTAACTATAGGACCATCTAATACATACGGATTTTCTATACCAACTAATAAGCCACGCACTTCACCCAAATTTGGATTTCCCATAATGGAATACGTTTTATCGCCAATCCGCTCACGATAAATACTACCCATTGCCGCCATTGTTCCATTGCGTCGAAGTTTTAAATCAATCAATTCGCGCAAACTAAAATCTAAATTATTTTCTGTAGGCCAAACTTTATCTTCTTGCCCTTTTGCATAAGTGCCAGGTGCAGTAATATGTAAAGGGATTTTTATTTCGTAATAATTATTTAAAAAATCTTGCCCAATTCTAATAACTGCATTAATTTCTTTGTCTTTTAATTGACGTTGTCCGGCCAATGATTCTGCGTGAATAAACATCGATAATTTTCCATATTGACGCATGTCTAAATTCATTGATTTAAACACTGCTCTAGAATCACCAGTATATAAATTGCGCACCTGCAAACTCATACTCTGTTCGTTTTGCAAAAGGTTTACACCATTATTACTCAATTGTTGTACGCGCTCAATGCCTGGAGGAATTAAATAGTTTACGGGTTGACGGCTACTATTTTCTTCGAGGTTAACAGCAAGCGTATTAAAATAAGTGCCGTTAGTAGTATTTAAAGGCGTGTAACTGCCCGTTGTATCAAGATTGTAAGTAAACTGTCGCCATTGATTACGCACAAGGTCTAAACGGCCAAAACGCATAACTACAGAGTCTTCGAATTCCGACAAATACATCCGCATAAATCGAATCGATTTAAAATCAGGAATACCGCCTACTTTTCTAGAATAATCTTTTATAGGAATACGAAACAAAAACCAATCTTCCGATCGAACCACACCATCTGCGCAATTCACAGAAATGCGTCGCTTATCGGTAATGTATTTTGTTACGCCCACATCCATACCAGGCTTAAGGTCTACTTGGTATTCGTAATACGCTTCTGTTTCGTTTAAAGTATTGTCTCTATTTAAATCTTCATTATCAGGATACAGTGTTGCTGCAGGTGTAAATTGACCAGTTGTATTTGCCAAAGGAGAATTCCCTTGAGGGTTATTAATGTTTTTATACCGACCTAAAATACCTGTACCAATGGCATCAAAACTAGGGTCGCGATACCATTTATAATTATCGTTTGATGGATCTACTAATGCATTTTGATAAGCAAGCGAACTAGTTCCAAAATTTGATGCCAATTTATTTAATACATACCCTTTTTTTCGTCTTTCCGAGGCATCATCTAAGCCATCAAAGCCAACGTCTTGAAAGGTTCTATCGTTAGGGTCATTGCTAAATGCTTGTGTGATTTGAATAGGATTGACCGGCGTTTTTCCCCAAGTATTCGTACTATCAACAGCCGCATTAATGGTTGGCGTATTCATGCCATTTTCATAAAAGCGTTTGCCATCTTTTAAAATATCTTCACTTACATTTCCAAAATTCAAAAACATTTTTCCACCCTTGCTCGACGGATTTTTAATGAAAGGATTTTGAATCCAAAATTCTACAAATTCAATATTTCCCGTTTCAAAATCTGTTTGATCTATCGAACGCATAATACCACCCCATCTACTTGTTGGTTTGGTTAAATTGCCATTGCCGTCTAATTCAGTTTTGCGCGATTCAAAATTGTAAGGCCCTTTTTCTGTAGGATAAAAAGCAAGGTCAAAAGTAGAAGTTTGAACATCCGTAATATTGGTAGTTCTTTGCGGAAATAGTTCACTAGTATACACTTGCCGAACCCTTGGATCACTTAATTCTGCTACATTTCTGCGCAAAGGATTGCTCGCACTATTTTTATCCTGCATATTTGGCTCAATATTATACCAAGCCAATTTTGCACGATTAAAATTGTAATCTATTGAGTCATTTAAATTGGCTTCAGGAAACTTTGGATTTCCTTGTGGCGTAGACGCTAAAGCCCATGACACAAAAGGAAAACGCAAATCAATACTTGTTCTTGTACTTTCAAAATCATCTACATAAATTAAACCTTGCGCACCCGATCCTATTTGTGGTGGATGACCTGGTTTTAACAATGCGCCTTCTCCATAAGCAGTAATTGAAGACTTTGCTTTGCTACTATAATTAGGCAATCTATTTAATAAACGTGTAAGACCTGGAAGTTCTGAACGATAACTAAAATCTAAGCCATACATGGTGTTTCTAATAGGATCATCGCCATAACCCATCTTGGTAAAAAATGGACGTTCTCCCAATCGAACAACAGAAGTTCCAATACTTAATTTTTTACTCGCTGTATAGTCTAATCGAAGCGCCGCAAAACCTCTTTGTTGCATGCCAAATCCTGCATTGTTTTCAAAAGAAACTGAAACCGGAATATTGGCACTCATAATTGCTTGGTTAAGAATTTTTACATTCCCCAAACTATAATCCACAACATAGTCTGCACCTTCTCGTAATATTTGACCACCTGCAGTTACCGTTACCGAACCAGGTGGAATATTAAATGTATTCAATGAAATTTCAGAGCCACCACTACTCCCTTTCACTTGCCCTTGCATAATAAATCTATTCAAGTTGGCATAGGTTTGTGCAATTGCTTTAATGGAATCGTACAACTGATAATACACGTACTTTTTTTTCATGGCAGTTGACTGTCCTGAAAAAGCAAGCGCTTCTAAATCTCTTCCAAAGGGTTCCAATACAGGAAATATTACCCTACCCATTTGCGGCAAAATAGTAAAGCCTTCAACATAGTCAAACACACCATCTGGTTGTGGATCATTCCTACTATTTAAACGATCTAAATTTAAAATACGTAATAGTGGTTGTCCATCAACAGCAGGAGCACTTTCGGGCAAGTATCTTTTTAATCCACCACTTGGCGCTTCGTATAAAACATTCAATTTAAATTCTTCGCGTTGAATGCCGCCAAATAAATCTAATGAATACACGTTCTTCATCATCAATCCCCAAAGCGGCAATTGAATTCTTTGTGAAGTAGCTTTTAATAATTTTAAGAACAATACTTTCTGTACCCCTTTTGTAGAATCGAGTGCAATATCTTGCGAGAACTCTCCTACTTGATACACTTTACCATTATAGGTATATTGATAGGCAACAGCCAATACTTCATCTGATTGTAACTGACTATTCACAGAAACAAATCCTGCTTGCGGATTAAAATAATATTCGTTGGCACTCAACTTGCGCGCAAAAGTTTTTTCGTAATCATCTACTGGCCTTAATCCTTTTGCAATTAGCAAACTATTTACCATTGATGGATTTCTAAAACTCGCATTATTGATAATCGAACTATACAAATTATTTGCTCCATTAAAAGGCAATGGATTACTTGTTAAAGAACCTACAACATTGTTATACGGCTTGGGTTCGGCCAAATCCATCAAACCCACAATATCACGAGCATCGGTATTGGCGCCATTTCTATTGGTTACCCAAACTTCAACACGTTGAACCTGCACCTGTGTATTAACCACTGGCAAGTTTTTCATTGTTTTATTAAAATTATTTTTAAAATACTGCGCAATTAAAAAGTGTCGATTCTCTTCGTAATCGTCTAACCGTTTTTGGAAAGTTTGTGTAGCAGCACCACCTTGCAATCCTACCGATTGTCTTTGAGAACGTTGATTAGCCAAAGCTGCTGTAACCAATACTTTACCAAATTGCAATTGCGTTTTTACCCCGAATAAATTTTGCGTACTAGGAATTAACGAACCCCTTGATTGGTAAGAAATATTTCCTGCTTCAATACTTTTAATTACTTCATCAACCTTGCCTTTGTAGTCTAATTTAATTTGATTGTCGAAACTTAAATTAGAAAGCGTGTTGTAATTAAGTGGGAATTTTAATTTATCGCCAATACTTGCATTCACCGCAAGATTGGCATTCATATCAAAATCAAATCCACCGTTTTTTCTAGCACGTTCTGGCAGTGTAGGATTTTCAATATTTTGTCCTTGATAACCCGCTTTCACATTCACTTCTCCACTTGGGCGAATATCTACTTTTAGTGGTTTATCGGCCATCCCACTTAAACTATTAGCCATACCACTTACACTATTAGCTATGCCAGTTAATTTATCGGGCACACCAAAAATTCTATCAAAAAAACTAGGACCCACTTTCATTGGTGGACGTTTTGTTTTTTGATTTAGCAGCGTTAGCGCATCGGCTCTTTTTTTAAAATAATCTTTTTCGGCTTGTTTAGATTGTATGCGCCAAAAATCTTCGTAGGATAAATAAGTAGGCGTTCTGTATAATTTGTTGCCAATTTTTTCAATAATAAAATATTGTTTTGTGGCCGGATCAAATTCAATTGTTTGTTTAATTAAACTTGTATCAGATAAAGCAAACGGATTTTTGTTGCCCAACGAAAAAGCATCTGCTCTTCTGTCTACAATAGGATAGCGCAAAGAATCTCGCTGCTGTGCTATTACAGATACACTGCAAAATAGCAAAGCCCCCATAACTATAACAGTTAGAAAATACTTCAAATCAACAGAAATGTTTAAGTAGAAATAGCTGAAATAGGCTATAAGTTTTTGAGTGCTTGTTTGATAATTTCCTCTAATGAGGTATCTGTTGTTACGTTAATCATTGTTTTTTTAACAGCTTGTTCAGCCATTGGTCTGCCAATTCCCAACGCTATCAGCGCATTTACAGCATCGGCATCTTTAGAAACCACCGCAACACCACCAACCATTACTGGTGCTTCTAGAGATTGTTTGCCTAGTTTATCGCGCAGTTCAACAATTAATCGTTCTGCCGATTTTTTTCCAATCCCCTTTATGCTTTCTAACTGACGGGTGTTACCTTGTACAATTGCACGGGTAATTTCGTCTGGACGCATCCCCGATAACATCATTCTTGCTGTTGAAGCTCCCACACCCGATACACTTATCAATTGCAAAAAAATTTCTTTTTCTGCCAGTTCTGCAAAGCCAAAAAGCGTGTGTGCATTTTCGGTAATATGCAAATAAGTGAACAACAAACCACTATCCTTGTTACTAATAGCAGAAAAGGTATTCAAAGATATTTGCAAGTCGTAACCAACCCCATTTACATCAACTACAACCCTAGTGGTAGTTTTAACGGCAAAATTTCCTCTTACAAATGCTATCATAACTGCTCCAAAAATAGGTTAAAAAAGGGTTGATAGCACAAGTTTTGTAGCAGTATAAACAAATCTTTCCTAATCTTTGCGGCAGAATATAAGATAGCTATGACGAAATTAACAGCAGCAATTACCGCAGTTGGCGGTTATGTACCAGAAACAAGGTTAACCAATGCCGACCTAGAAAAGATGGTTGAAACCAACGATGAGTGGATTAAAAGCAGAACCGGTATCTCCGAAAGAAGAATTTTAAAAGAGCCCGGAAAAGCTAGTTCCGATATGGCTGTGCCTGCAATCCAAGAGATTTTGCGTAAGAAAAACCTCGACCCAAAAGACATTGATTGTATTATCTGTGCCACTTCTACCCCAGATATGGTTTTCCCTGCAACAGCCAACTTAATTGGCCACAAAATAGGTGCCACCAATGCTTGGGGATTCGATTTAGCAGCAGCATGTAGCGGATTTTTATTCGCCCTTTCTACTGGCGCTATGTATATTGAAAGTGGCAGATTTAAGAAAATTATAGTAGTTGGAGTAGATAAAATGAGTGCAATTGTAGATTATACCGACCGTGCTACTTGTATTATTTTTGGCGATGGCGCTGGAGCTGTTTTGCTAGAACCAAGTACCAATGGATTTGGTGTGCACGATAGTATTTTAAAAAGCGACGGAAGCGGCGGCGAATTTTTACACATGAAAGCAGGTGGATCACTTCGTCCAGCAACGGCCGAAACTGTTGCTGCAAGAGAGCACTACGCATTTCAAGAAGGAAAATCTGTTTTTAAATTTGCAGTAAAAGGCATGGCAGATGTGAGTGCAGAATTATTAGAACGCAACCAATTAACTGGCAACGATATTGCATGGTTAGTGCCACACCAAGCCAATTTGCGCATTATTGATGCAACCGCAGACCGTATGGGATTGAGCAAAGATAAAGTGATGATTAATATTCAGAAATACGGCAACACAACAGCTGCAACCCTACCGCTTTGTTTATGGGATTGGGAAAACCAATTAAAGAAAGGCGATAAATTAGTACTAGCAGCATTTGGTGGTGGATTTACTTGGGGTGCAACATTAGTTTCTTGGGCATATTAATAAAATAAAAAGTTATGAGCAAACAACCAATTTTAACAGGCATTAGTTCAGTAGCTATTCACACAAGTGGACATAACAATGCTGAGTTTGCTCATATCACACCCATATTTGCTACGTCTACTTTTACGTTCGATACAGCAGAGTCTGGAATGGAACGCTATAGCGGACCCGATAAAACACGCATCTATAGTCGTTGGGGAAATCCAACATTTACTGCTGCAGAAGAAACCATTGCAGCGCTTGAATCTTTTGGAATTTTTAATGCAGATGGAAGTCCATTAAAACTAAAAGCATTACTGCATGCAAGTGGCCAGAGCGCCATGACTACTATGTTTATGAGTAACCTACAATCGGGCGATACTATATTATCGCATTTTGCATTGTATGGTGGTACCAATGAATTGTTTAAATCGGTACTTCCGCAGTCTGGTATTAAAGCTACCATTATTGATATGCGTGATTTGAATATGGTAGAAGATGCATTAAAAAAAGATTCGAGCATAAAACTCATACACGTTGAAACGCCGGCCAATCCTACATTACAGTGTATTGATCTTGCGGGAATATCAGAACTAGCAAAAAAATACAATTGCATATTTACAGTAGACAATACATTTGCTACACCTTATTTACAACAACCATTTAAATACGGAGCCGATTTTGTTTTTCATTCTACTACCAAATTTTTAAACGGGCACGGTACTGCAATTGGTGGTGTTTTATTAGGAAAAGACCTAGAAAAAATGAACACCACGGTTTGGAAATGGCATACATTAATGGGCGGAAACAGCAATCCTTTCGATGCTTTTTTATTGGGCCAAGGAATGAAAACACTAGAAATTCGTATGGACAAACATTGCAGCAATGCCATGGAAGTTGCCAACTTTTTAAATGCACATACTGCTATTGAAAAAGTAAATTACAATGGACTAAGTACTCATCCAGATTATGCCATTGCACAAAAACAAATGCGTCACCCAGGAGCACTAATGAGCTTTGAATTAAAAGCAGGATTGGTTGGCGGAAAAAAATTCATCGACAAATTACAAATGTGCGTACGTGCAGTTTCTTTGGGTACGGTTGATACTTTAATTTCTCATCCTGCTAGCATGACGCATTCTAGTTTAACGCCAGAAGAAAGACTAAAATACGGCATCACCGACGGACTTATTCGTATGAGTGTGGGCATTGAAAATATTGCAGATATTCTCAACGATTTAAACCAAGCGCTAAGTGTTTAACCACTGCAATATTTATGGAAACCAATATTAGAAGGGCCGAAAAAAAAGACTGCGCAAGACTATTAGAATTAATTACAGAATTGGCTGTTTACGAAAAAGCACCCAATGAAGTTACTGTGACACTAGCCCATTTCGAAGAAAGTGGATTTGGCGCAAACCCAGTATGGTGGGGCTTTGTAGCCGAAGTGAACGGACATGTTGAAGGATTTGCATTATACTATATTCGATACAGCACCTGGAAAGGACAGCGCATGTACCTAGAAGATATTTTAGTAACCGAAAAAATGCGCGGCAATCAATTAGGAAAAAAATTGTTTGATCAATTAATAATTGAAGCCAAAGAAAAAAACCTAGCAGGCATTGTTTGGCAAGTACTAGAATGGAATGAACCTGCCATTAATTTCTACAAAAAATACAAGGCCAATTTCGATGGCGAATGGATCAATTGCAGTATTAGCTAACACCATTTACTACAGCTTCTCTAAATATTTTTTGAACGAGTCCTTGCAATACTTTTCCAGGACCTACTTCTGTAAATTCAGTGGCTCCATCAGCAACCATTGCTTGTACACTTTGTGTCCATTTAACAGCACTGGTTAATTGATCAATTAAATTTTGTTTAATAGCAGCAGCATCTGTAACCGCAGCTGCCACTACGTTTTGATATACCGGACAAATAGGTGAACTAAAATGTGTTGCTTCAATTGCAGCAGCTAATTCTGCTTTGGCAGGATCCATTAATGGCGAATGAAATGCACCACCAACAGGTAATACCAATGCTCTTTTTGCACCAGCCGCTTTCATACGCTCACAGGCAATTTCAATGCCTTTTATTGAACCACTAATAACCAATTGTCCGGGACAATTATAATTAGCAGCAACCACTACTTCGCCCGTTTCTGCTTGAATTTGTGCACAAATTTCAACAACGCTTTCATCGGCCAAAGCCAATACAGCAGCCATGGTAGAAGGTGCCAATTCGCAAGCTTTTTGCATGGCAGATGCACGAATACTTACTAAACGCAAAGCGTCTTCGAATTGTAAAGTTTTATTGGCAACTAGTGCAGAGAATTCTCCCAAAGAATGTCCTGCCACTAAATCGGGGCTAGGGTTTTCAAGGGTTTGATAGGCTATAACAGAATGTAAAAAAATTGCAGGTTGTGTAATATTGGTTTGCTTTAACGCTTCGTCGGTTCCTTCAAAAAGCACATCACTAATTCTAAATCCAAGAATTTCGTTTGCTTGTTCAAACAGTTCTTTAGCACTAGCATGTGTATCATATAAATGTTTACCCATGCCAATAAATTGACTACCCTGACCAGGAAAAAGATATGCGTGCTTGCTCATATAAATTAATTGAGCAGCGAAAGTACTTAAAATTCAGTTTTAATTTCTAAGTAGCGGAGGAATTCGTTACGAGATTTGTCTTCCTTGAATTTACCACCATAAAATGCAGTAACGGTTGAAGATGTATCGTCTTCTACCCCACGGCTAGCTACACATAAATGTTTTGCATCAATTACAATAGCCACATCTTGGGTGCCCAAGGTTTTTTGTAATTCTTTACCAATTTGCATGGTTAGTCTTTCTTGCACTTGCGGACGCTTAGCAAAATATTGAACCAGTCTATTTAATTTACTCAATCCTACAACAGTACCGTTGCTAATATAAGCTACATGGGCCTTTCCTATGATTGGCACAAAATGGTGTTCGCAATTACTATAGAATGAAATGTTTTTTTCAACCAACATTTCGTTGTACTTATACTTGTTTTCAAACATAGCCATATGCGGCTTATTTTCAGGATTAAGTCCGCTGAAAATTTCTTTCACATACATTTTAGCCACACGTTTTGGTGTGCCTTTTAAACTATCATCTGTTAAATCTAAACCCAAGGTTTCCATGATAGCAGTAAAGTGCTTGGTAATAGCTTCAACCTTTTGATCGTCGGTTAATTCAAACGCGTCTTTACGCATAGGGGTATCTACAGAAGTACTAATATGGTTGTCTCCCATATCATCAATAACAATATCACTTAAATCAATTTTATCGCCGTTAAGCCGGATATTCAACAAAGTTTCTTTCTGTTTCATATAATCTTATTTTTAAGTCTAAACTAGCATCAAGCTTTGCACGCAATAATCCATACATCACTATCGCAATATTTTCAGCACTCGGATTTAGGGTGGCAAATTCTTTGGTGTCTAAGTTTAAATTTTTGTGGTCAAATCTATCTAAAATTTCTTCCTTTATTATTTCACTCAACAACTTCATATCTAACACATAACCAGTGTTTGGGTTTGGAACGCCTACAATTTTAACTTCTAAATCGTAATTGTGTCCATGGTAATTATCATTATTACACAAACCAAATACACGCTTATTCTCTTCCACCGTCCAAGCAGGGTTGTTTAACCGGTGTGCAGCGTTAAAATGCTCCCTTCTAAAAACTGCTACTTTGTTATTCAACATAATTCTTTGGTGTGTATGATTGTAAGTTGCTGATGATAATAACCCGATTGAATTGCATTTTGTTTAAAATTTTAGAAAATAATTTAAACAAAATTTATCCTACCCATAATATTCTACAAAAATCCTAGCCGTTTCACATAGTTTAATACAGTGTAAACTAACGTTTTCGGGTAAATGGGGTACAATTTGCTCCCAAATTGCAATGGCCAAGTTTTCGGTACTACACATTTTATTGTGCATGAAATCAACGTCTAGATTTAGGTTTTTATGGTCTAATTTATCAATTACGTGCAATTTTACCAGCGTGCTGAGTTTTTTTACATCATACACAAAGCCAGTTCCCAAATCTGGAACGCCTTTCACCGTTACAAATAGGTCGAAATTATGTCCATGCCAGTTTTCATTGGCACAAACGCCAAAAACCTCTTCGTTACGCTCCTTTGTCCAATCTGGATTAAACAACTTATGCGCCGCATTAAAATGTTCCAAACGTGTTAAATACACCATTCTACACTAAAATTTCGGCAAACTTACAACTTGACACCCAATTTATAGGCGAAACGAGGGTAAAAGGCAGATTCTAAGCCAAGAAGCTATTTGCCCAACTCAATTCTTAGCCCGAACTTTACAACTATGCGTGTAATTATTACGGCTGCTACTGTTGCAGAATGGATGCCCTGTTTTTTAAACATCAACCATTTATATACTAGCGAAAGCCAACGTTTAAAACTGCAGTTTCACCAATCTGGTATTGGCATGCTGGCTGCATCACATGCATTAACCAAACTAGCCATCGAAGACAAACCCGATTTAATTATTCAAGCTGGTATAGCAGGCTGTTATGATTCAACAATGGAACTCGGCACTGTGGTAGCTATCAAAGACGAAACAATTGGCGATCTTGGTGTTGAAGAAGATGGTAAGTGGAAGGATTTATTCGATATGAAATTAGAAAAAAGTAGTTACCATCCATTCGATAAAAGAAAGTTACCCAATCAATGGTTGGCAAAATATAATTTACTAGCACTACCCGAATATGCCGGACTAACTATCAATGAAATTTCTACCAATCAAGAAAGAATTAATTTGCTCGTTAAAAAATACAATCCAGTTATAGAAAGTATGGAAGGCGCAGCACTACATTATACCGCACGTGAACTAAATATTCCTTTCTTACAAATTCGTTCTATTTCAAATTATGTGGGAGAAAGAAATAAAGCAAATTGGCAAATGAAAACTGCCATTGATAACTTGAATAACACACTAATACAGTATATAGAAAAACTGTATCAAATTGTTTAACCAATTGTATTTTTAGCCATGCATTTTAGTCTTGCATTTTCGCCCTGCCCTAACGATACATTTATATTTGATGCAATGGTCAATGGCAAAATTGATACTGCCAACCATACGTTTGAAGTGCACTTAGAAGATGTGCAAACATTAAACGAAGCAGCTATTGCCAACAAGTATCATATTTCTAAAATTAGTTACGGTGTATTACCACTAGTACAAAATAATTATAGCCTTTTACAAAGCGGAGGTGCACTAGGCAAAGGCGTTGGACCATTACTAGTATCAAAAAAAGCAATCGAAAATTTATTAGCAGTAAATGAATTAACCATTGCAGTACCAGGCATTAATACCACCGCAAACTTATTGTTTTCATTGGCTTTTCCGAATGCGCAAAAAAAGCAATACCTAGTGTTTAACGAAATAGAAAATGCCGTACTCTCTGGACAAGTAGATGCCGGCGTTATTATACACGAAAACAGATTTACTTACCAAGATAAAGGCTTAAAAAAAATAATTGACCTAGGCGCTTATTGGGAAGAAACAGTTAAAGCACCCATTCCATTAGGCGGCATAATAATGCAGAACCAATTTGATGCAAGTACCCAATTAACCATTGCAGGAATTATTAGAAAATCGGTGGAATATGCATTTAATAATTATCCTTTAATTACCGATTATGTGCGCTGCCATGCACAAGAAATGAGCGAAGACGTTATGCGCCAGCATATTGATTTATACGTTAATAATTATTCTATTGATTTGGGCCATGAAGGAAAAAATGCAGTAGATCAATTACTAAAAGTATACCAAGAAATTAATCGGGTTTCAACGCTTTAGCATACACTTCTAATACACGCTTTCTGGCTAATTCATGTACTACAATTGGTGCAGGATAATTGAACTCTTGAAACTCTGGCACCCATTTTTTTATATAACGCAAATCTTTATCGAATTTTTCGGTTTGCAAACTAGGATTGAATACCCTAAAATAAGGCGCTGCATCGCAACCACTACTGCTAGCCCATTGCCATCCACCATTGTTGGCGGCCAAATCAAAATCCAATAATTTTTGTGCAAAATAAGCTTCGCCCCAACGCCAGTCAATTAATAAATGCTTGGTTAAAAAAGAGGCCACAATCATCCGCACGCGGTTATGCATAAATCCAGTAGCATTTAATTCACGCATGCCTGCATCTACAATAGGATAGCCAGTTGTTCCAGCACACCAATGTGCAAATTCAGTTTCGTTATTACGCCATTCAATATTTTCATAAGCTGGCTTAAAACTCAATCCCTTGCCTACTTGTGGAAAATTCCACAAAATCATTTGATAAAATTCGCGCCAAATTAATTCGTTTAAAAAAGTTTCATTTAAGTGCTGTACTTTTTTAACAAGCGTACGAATACTAATGGTACCAAAACGCAAATGCACTCCCAATTTAGACGTGCCATTTTCTATACTCGGAAAATTTCTTTGATCGGTATATTTTTTTACAATTTCTTCTTGTAAATTTTTTGAAGGAAAAGCTGTATCTATGGTTTGAAAACCCATCGATTGTAAACTAGGTATTTCAAAAGCCGCTTGTTTAAAAAAATATTTTTGACGCAATTCCGATGGATAATTGGGCAAACCAGTTTCGGCTAATTTCGCTTTCCATTTTCTGCTATAGGGTGTAAAAATAGTGTACGGATTTCCATCGTCTTTTGTTACTTCTTTTTTTTCAAAAACAACTTGGTCTTTAAAAGTTTCAAAGCCGCAGTTCTTTGTTTTTAAAAGTTCAAACACATTATTATCGCGCGCAATAGCCGATGGCTCATAATCGTGGTTGGCAAAAACTTGCTTTAGTTGGTATTTTTCTAGCAATTGTGCAAATACCTCTAAAGGGTTTCCGTAATAGACTTCCATGCTAGAACCAAGCGCCACTAAACGGGTTTGCATTTCGCTCAAAGCTGCATGAATAAAGGCTACGCGTTTATCGTGCTTGTCTTCTAATTGGTTTAAAATATTTATATCGAAAATAAAAATTGGCAGTACTGGCAAACCTAATTCAAGCGCGTAATACAATGCTGCATTGTCTTCTAAACGAAGGTCTCTTCTAAACCAACAAACCACTAATTCAGTTTTCATAGCAAGCATTTACACCACTAACAAGTGACTAATAAAAAAGTTGAATGATTCTAATTAAAAACTTGATTGCACCATTTTTTTGTGCAATAAAGGCGCTAATTGTTGCGTATAAGTATGCTTGCCAAATTGCTTTACCCAACGAATACCATAAATAGCATTGGTTAAAAATATTTCTGAAGCTTGTTCAATATCGGCCAGTTCAATTGTTGTTTCTTCAACAGGCATATCTGCAGCGCGCAATGCTTGCAATAAATGCCTGCGCATTACACCTTGTACCGGGCCTTCGGTTATTGCAGGGGTTTTAATGAATCCATCTTTTATTAAAAAAACATTGGCAATAGTAGCATCTGCCAAACGGTTGTAAGGGTTAAATAAAAACGCATCATTTAAGTGTTGCTTTTTTGCCCAAATGGCAGCCATTGCATAGTTTAAATAATTGTTTGATTTAATATGCGAAAAACTATCGCAAACTTTTATAGCATCTCTGTAAAGATCTACTACCAAGCCGTTTTCATTCAATTGATTATTCGATGGATTCAATTCATAGGTTTGAATTAAATGGTGTGGAAAATGATTCTCCACATCATACAATCCGCCCTCCCCCCTAAAAATCATTACGCGAACCCGAGCCAATTTTGTGTGTCCATTTTTTTTAACCAACTCATTAATTTGATTTTCTAAATAGGCTTTGGTAAAATAATTAGGCGCTTGAAATTGCAATCGATCTAAGCTAGTAAACAATCTTTCAAAATGATAGTCTGCTAATAAAACCCTTCCATTCATCCATTTCATGGTTTCAAAAAAACCATCGCCATACCTAAATGAGCGGTTATTGGGCGAAACCAATAATTTATTAGATCGATGGATTTGCCCGTCTAAAAAAAGAAAATTAGCAGTACTCATAGAAACAAAGATAGAATGAAGGTAATTTAGCAAATCGCAATAATACTAACATGCAAATTACACAGATCGTTCAAGTTCTAGAAAAATACGCGCCATTGGCCTATCAAGAAGCCTATGATAATGCTGGATTAATTGTAGGACAAGCCTATTGGGAATGCACCGGCATACTCTGCACCCTCGACGCAACAGAAGCGGTTATTTTAGAAGCCAAGGCAGCGGGCTGTAACCTAGTGGTAGCGCACCATCCCATTATTTTTAGTGGATTAAAAAAAATAAATGGTAGTAATTATGTGGAGCAAACCATTATCACTGCCATTAAAAATGATATTGCCATTTACGCCATTCATACCAATTTAGACAATGTGCTCAACGGGGTAAATGACCAAATTGCCAATAAACTAGGGCTGATTCATAAAAAAATATTGGTTCCCAAATCGGGTCAATTAGCCAAATTATTCACATTTGTTCCGGAAAATTTTGTAGAAAAAATTAAAACCGCGCTATTTGAAGCAGGTGCTGGCGCCATTGGGCAATACAGCGAATGTAGTTTTCAGGTGATGGGGCAAGGTAGTTTTAAAGGCGAACTAGGCACCGACCCTTTTATTGGCCAAGCGGGTGAATCAACCACAGCCAATGAGGTAAAAATTGAATTTATTTTTCCAGAATACCTTAAAAACAAACTAGTTAAAGCCCTTTTAGCCACCCATCCATACCAAGAAGTGGCTTACGATATTATTTCATTAAATAATGATTATCAATTAGTTGGAAGCGGATTAATTGCCGAACTACCCGAACCCATGGAGGAAATTCAGTTTTTACGCATGCTCCAAACCAGTTTTCAGCTAAGCGTTATAAAACACACCGCTTTACTAGGTAAAAAAATACAAAAAATAGCCATTTGTGGTGGTGCGGGCAGCTTTTTAATAGGTGCAGCAAGGTTGGCTGGGGCCGATATATTTGTTACTAGTGATATAAAATACCATGAGTTTTTCGATGCCAATAGCCAATTGGTAGTGGCAGATATTGGGCACTGGGAAAGCGAACAATTTACCCCCGAGCTGTTAATTGATATTTTACAATCGAAATTCCCTACCTTTGCCGTCCTTAAATCAGTAATAAAAACCAATCCGGTAAACTATTTTCTGTAATAAGGGTTAAGGTAAACAGTAATGTTTGCTACAATACAAACTCCAAATTTTATACTAGATATGGCATCTGTTAAAGATTTCTCTGTTGAAGAAAAACTGGTAAACCTAGTTAGGTTACAAAAAACCGATAGCAAACTCGATGAGATTGAGGTTTTACGAGGCGAATTACCTATGGAAGTTAGCGACCTTGAAGACGAAATCCTTGGTTTGCATAGCCGCCAAACGCGCGTTGAAGAAGAGATCAATGGTATCTCTGAATTCATTGAAGGCAAAAAAGTGATTATCAAAGAAAGCGAAGCGTTGATAGCTAAGTACGAAAAACAAAGCGAAAACGTAAAAAACAATCGCGAGTTTGAAGCAATCAATAAAGAAATTGAAATGCAACAGTTAGAAATTAAACTAGCTGAAAAACATATTCGTGACGCTAACGAAGAACTAACCGAAAAAATCAAAACACTCGATGTAGCCAAAAAACAAGTGGCTGTAAAAGAAGGTGTGTTGAACCATAAAAAAAGCGAGTTAGAAAAAATCATCGCTGAAACTGAAAAAGAAGAAACTTATTTTAAAAAGCAAAGTGCCGATGCACGTGGCCATATAGACGAAAGATTAATTTATAGCTACGATCGTATTCGTAATAGCTACCACAATGGATTAGCCGTTGTGCCAGTAGAAAGAGATGCTTGCGGCGGATGTTTTAACTCAATTCCACCACAACGTCAAAGCGAAATTCGTTTGCACAAAAAAATCATTGTTTGCGAAAACTGCGGTAGAATATTAGTAGACGGCGATTTGAGCGATAGTGTAGAAGCAAAATAGTTTTAAGCAATAAATATTTTTAATAAAGGGCATGCATTTCGCTGCCCTTTATTATTTTACATACCATGAAACAGCTAATTGTACTAATTGCGTGTGTGTTTTTTGTTCGAATAGCATCGGCCGAAAAAGTGTACGATTTTAATAGCACCTGCGTACAAGCTTATCAAGAAATTACCAAACTCAAAATAGACCTTGCGCTGTCTTTAATTGAAAAAGCAAAAAAACAAAATCCCGATAATTTAATTCCGTATTTAATAGAAGACTACGCCGATTTTTTTGTGTTGTTTTTTAATGAAGACCCCACCGAATATAAAGCAAGAATGCCCCATTTTTCAGAGCGATTAATGCGCTTAGCCGATGGACCAAAAAATTCTCCTTATTATAATTTTTGTTTGAGTACCATTCGCATACACCGTGCAGCAGTTGAATTAAAATTTGCCCAAAATTTAAATGCCGGATGGGATTTTAGAAAAGCCTATTTGCTTTTAAAAGAAAACAGAAAAAACTATCCCAATTTTATTTTAAATGAACTCTGGATGGGTTCACTAGAAGCCATAATAGGCACATTGCCAGGTGGCTATAAATGGATAGTGAGTTTGTTTGGGCTTAAAGGATCTATTAACGACGGAATGAAAACTGTTAGAAATTTTGCAACAAGCAATGACCCTCTTGCTAAAATTTTCGCCAACGAATCGGCTTTTATTTATCCATTTTTATTATTCTATGTAGAAAATAAACAAGAAGAAGCCCTTGCTTTTATTCAACACCAAAAATTAGACATTGTAAATAATCATTTGCTATGCTATATGGCGGCAAACCTAGCTATGAATAATAAAAAAACAACCCTTGCTGGCACCATCATGCAAAACCGAAATATATCGGCCGATTATTTAAAATTACCTGTCTGGGATTTTGAAATGGGCTATGTAAAATTGTATCATTTAGAACTAGCAGAAGCCACAAAATACTTAGTACAATATCAAAAAGATTTTAAGGGTAATTTTTATGTAAAAGATGCCAACCAAAAATTAAGTTGGGCTTATTATTTACAAGGCAACCAAGCAGCAGCAGAAGCAGTTAGAAAAGACATGTTAAAAAAAGGTGGCACTGAAACAGATGCCGATAAAAAAGCCTTGAAAGATGCCAAATCAAATAGCTGGCCAAACCCTATATTATTAAAATCAAGGCTACTAAGCGATGGCGGATTTCACAAAGAAGCATTGGCTATTTTGCAAGGAAAAACAAGCGAGCAATTTTCAAGAGACGAAGACAAACTTGAATTTGCGTATCGCGTGGCCAGAATCTACGACGATCTTGGTAGAAAAGACGATGCCATTCAAACCTATTTAACCGCTATAAAACTAGGTGAAAACAGAAAAGAATACTATGCTGCAAGGGCTGCTTTACAAATTGCACAAATTTATGAAGACCGCGGCCAGAAAGCACTTGCCATCAGCTATTACCAAAAATGCTTGGGCATGAACGACCACGAATACAAAGACTCTATCGACCAAAGAGCCAAATCTGGCATTAGTCGTTGCAAAGGAGAATAGCATCCCTTAAAAAAATATTTTAGTTCCCCCATCCTTGATTTGCAGAACAAGCCAAGCTTCTATAACTTGCACACTAGAAAATTATTGAACCAACCAAAATACTACCCACAAAAGTCTATGCTTCGCAAACTGCAAATACAACATTACGCCATTATAGACGCCATAGAGATTGAGTTCTCTCCTCGGCTAAATATTATCACTGGCGAAACTGGTGCAGGTAAAAGTATTTTGATGGGTGCGCTGAGTTTAATTTTAGGCGAAAGAGCCGATAGCAGCGTTTTAATGTACGCCGATAAAAAATGTGTGATTGAAGGCTATTTTCAAGTAGCGAATAAAACGGCCGTTATAGCCTTTTTAGAACAACATGAGTTAGATGTAGACACCGAGCTAGTAATACGCCGAGAAATTGCTCCAAATGGCAAATCAAGGGCATTCATTAACGATACCCCAGCTAGTTTGCAACAATTAAAAGAATTGGCCTCTTTACTAGTAGACCTCCACCAACAATTCGATACGCTTTCTTTGGGCGATACCGATTTTCAACGCAATGTATTAGATGCATTGGCCGGCAATCAAACCGAAATAGCCAAATACCAATCGGTTTACCAAGAACTTCAAATCACTAGAAAAGAATTAGATAGTTTAGAAAAACAAAAAGCTGCTTTTCACAAAGAGTTAGACTACCACCAGTTTCTATACGATGAGTTAGCCGAAATAGCGCTCAAAGAAAATGAACTTGAAACACTCGAAGCAGAGTTGCAATTACTCTCTCATGCCGAAGGAATCAAATCAACCTTATCAAGGGTACATTTTGAATTAAACGGTTCCGAGCAGCCCATACTACCCTTATTTAAACAGTGGATTAACCAACTACATGCATTTGCCAATTACCATCCGGCCATGCAATCCATTATTGAAAGATTACAAAGCAGTCAAATTGAGCTACAAGATATTGCCGATGAAATGGATCAACTCAACAATAAAATTCAACTCGACGAAAAAAGGGTTGACCAAATTAATGAGCGGATGGCAGAGGGATATAAATTACTTAAAAAGCATAGTGTAAAAGCTAGCAATGAGTTAATTGCTATTCAATTCGATCTATCCAATAAAATTCAAGCGGTATTGCAATTAGACGATACAATTCTTTTAAAGCAAACACAAACAGCCACGTTATTACAATCGGCACAGCAAATTGCAAAAAAAATATCCTTAGCACGGCACCAACAAAGCAAGCCCCTCGAAAAAGCGGTGAATGCATTATTGGTACAAGTAGGAATGCCCAATGCCCGATTACAATTGCGCATTACCGACCAAGCATTGCAAAACTTTGGGCAAGATCAAATAGAATTTTTATTCGATGCCAATAATAGCAATCGATTTGAACCGATTAGAAAAGTAGCAAGTGGCGGAGAATTGAGTAGGCTAATGTTGTGCATTAAATCGCTTGTTGCTCAATCGGTAGATTTAGCCACATTAATATTTGATGAAATTGATACGGGTATTTCTGGCGAAGCAGCCAAACAGGTAGGACGTATTATGAAAAATCTTTCTACCAACCGACAAATCATTTGTATAACCCACCAAGCACAAATTGCAGGTAAAGCAGATGCCCATTTTTATGTTTACAAAGAAAACCAAGGCGATAAAATAAAAACCAACCTGCGTTTACTAACACATAACGAAAGAATAAATACTATTGCAAGTATGTTATCGGGCGAAGCACCCACTGCTGCAGCCATTGAAAATGCCAAAGAAATGATGCAAGATTAAAATGCTTTTATTTGAAAGAGCAGATTAATCAGATATTCTCTATTTTTACAAATCGGATCTTTAAAACAATCAGCTATGTCATACAACCTTTTAAAAGGAAAACGAGGTATTATCACCGGAGCATTAGACGAAAACTCCATTGCATGGAAAGTGGCTGAAAAAGCACACGAAGAAGGTGCAACTTTTGTATTAACCAATGCACCTATTGCAATGCGGATGGGTGAAATCAATGCATTGGCCGAAAAAACAAACTCAGTGATTATTCCTGCCGATGCCACTAGCATTGAAGATTTAACGCACTTGTTTACAGAATCTCAAGAAGTATTAGGTGGTAAAATAGATTTCGTTTTACACTCAATAGGTATGAGCGTAAACATTCGCAAAAAAATTCCATACGCAGAATCTAACTACGAATATTTTCACAAAGGCATCGACGTATCTGCTTTGTCTTTCCATAAAATGTTGGCTGTTGCTAAAAAATTAGACGCAATCAACGAATGGGGCAGTGTGGTAGCACTAACATATATGGCTGCTCAAAGGGTATTTCCTTTCTATACAGATATGGCAGATATTAAATCAATGCTAGAATCTATTGCACGTAGTTTTGGATACCAATACGGTCTAGATAAAAAAGTTCGTATCAACACCATCTCTCAATCTCCTACCAAAACCACTGCAGGTACTGGTATTAAAGGATTTGGCGATTTCTTTGATTATGCCGATGCCATTGCACCATTAGGAAATGCCTCTGCAGAAGATTGTGCCAACTATTGCGTATCACTATTCTCTGATTTCACCAGAATGGTTACCATGCAAAATTTATTTCACGATGGCGGTTATTCAAATACTGGCGTGAGTGATGCGATTTTGAAAAAATTAGGTTTATAATAAATTAATATCAAAGCGTTTATTATTTAAACATCTTTGCTAAAAATATATACCATGCCTTGGATTGAAATTGTTGGTTTATTTGGCGCTTTTTTAAGTTCTATCACATTCATACCTCAAGTATGGTTGGCTTGGAAAACAAAAAGTGTTGGCGACTTAAGTTTGGGAATGTTATTGATTGTTTTTACAAGTGTATTAGTATGGTTGGTCTATGGATTCTACCTACAACTATTGCCTGTAATCATTGCCAATAGCATCATCTTTTTGTTATCGCTATTATTATTGTATTTCAAATTTACTTTTCCGAAGAAATAGTTTTAAGGAAAATCTTATAATTAGAGATGGTTTCAATTAAAATTGTCTGTGATTAAATAAAGGTCTTAAGTGTTTAAAAAAATATAGCCTGTATCAATCCGATACAGGCTATATTTTTTACATCCCCCATTAGATTACTCCAAAAAGTTCTATAAATATTTTATACAATCTCCAATCTCTTTAAGTCTATTGCAACTATTAATTGGAAATATGAATATTAATATTCGTCTTCATTAAACATGAAGTCTTCTTGACTTGGGTAATCGGGCCAAATATCTTCAATACTCTCGTATATTTCACCTTCGTCTTCTAGTTCCTGTAAGTTTTCAACCACTTCAAGCGGTGCACCACTACGAATTGAATAATCAATCAACTCATCTTTTGATGCAGGCCAAGGTGCTTCTTCTAGGTAACTTGCTAATTCTAATGTCCAAAACATACCTTTTAAATTTTTGCAAATGTAATAGTATAAATGAAATAACCAAACGCAAGTTTTGCAAGTACTGGAAAGAAATCATTAATTTTTGCCAACAATGCGGCCCGCTGTTGTACGTTTGCATTGCTAAATACAACTGAAACAGATGCTAAAAGCACAAAATATTACCAAAAAATACGAACAGCTAGCTGTTTTAAAAGGGGTATCAATTGAGGTAAAAAAAGCCGAAATAGTAAGTATTGTAGGTAGTTCTGGGGCAGGAAAGAGCACATTGTTGCATATTTTAGGCACCCTCGACCAGGCAGATTCGGGCACTATATCTATCAATAACCAAGCAATTGACCAACTAAAAGGGCGTGCACTAGCCCAATTTAGAAACAAGCATATTGGATTTGTTTTTCAATTTCACCATTTATTACCCGAGTTTTCGGCAATAGAAAATGTGTCTATTCCAGGATGGATTGCGGGTAGAAATAAAAAAGAAGTTGAAGCCGATGCTATTGAACTTTTAACAAAACTAGGTTTGGGTAATAGAATTGAACACAAGCCCCAACAATTATCTGGTGGAGAACAACAAAGAGTAGCTGTTGCCCGTGCCCTCATTAACAAACCCGTTATTATTTTTGCCGACGAACCAACAGGTAATTTAGATAGTAAAAACGCACGCGAATTACACGAATTATTTGTGTCATTACGCAACGAGTTTCAACAAACTTTTCTAATTGTTACACACAACGAAGAACTTGCAGGAATGAGCAACAGAAGGCTTTACATGAAAGACGGCCTAATGGTTCCTTAAAAAATTACGCATTAATTCTTGGCTTCCAAGGTATATCGTCAACGCCTAATTGTAGTCCAATATATCTGGCAAGTACAAACAAATAATCGCTCAATCTATTCAGGTATTTTAACACCAATGGATCTACAAATATTTCTTGCTCATTCATATTCACGCAACACCTTTCGGTGCGTCTACAAATACAACGCGCCACATGTGCAGTAGATATGGCAGTATGACCTCCTGGTAAAATAAATGATTTCATTACTGGAAGTACATCATTCATTTTATCTATTTCATTTTCTAAAAAAACAATATCAGCTTCCTTTAAATCAGGAATTTTCATCAAGGGTTCTTTTTCTGGATCACAGGCTAAAGAAGATCCTACCGTAAACAATCTGTCTTGAATTTCTTTAATGGTGGCTTTAGAATGCTCGTCAAGTAATTGGTCTCGGAGTAATCCTACATAAGAATTTAGTTCATCTACAGTACCGTAAGCGTCAATACGAATATGGCTTTTAGGCACTTTGGTTCCACCAATTAAACTCGTTTTACCTAGGTCTCCTGTTTTGGTATATATTTTTATTGCCATTATTTCTATCGATTATAATTAATGATTCTCCCCTTACAACAAAAGTAATTTTTAAAGGTTCAAAAATAAAAAAGGAGAGACTTCCATCTCTCCACAAGTTCTCTACTATATTTTAGCCCGATTAATGACTATGTGTAATATTTTCTGTTTCTTTTACCCTATCGCTTTCAATTAATCCATCTCTCAAACGCACTACCCTGTGGGCATAAGCGGCAATATCTTCTTCGTGCGTAACCAATACAACGGTATTTCCTGCGTCTTGAATTTTTCCAAACAAACGCATTACTTCTACTGAAGTTTTAGAATCTAAATTACCCGTTGGCTCATCGGCCAATAAAATGGAAGGATTGTTTACAAGCGCGCGTGCAATTGCCACACGTTGAATTTGACCACCACTCAACTCGTTCGATTTATGATGGCTTCTATCTGCCAAGTCTACTTTTTTTAAAGCCTCCATAGCACGCTCGATTCTTTCTTTTTTACCAACCCCTGCATAAATTAAAGGAAGCGCTACATTCTCGGCAGCAGTAAGTCTTGGCAAGAGGTTGAATTGCTGAAACACAAATCCTATCTCGGTATTACGCACACCAGCCAAATCATCATCGGCCATTTTACTAACATCCTTGCCATTTAAAATATACTTTCCACCGGTAGGAGAATCCAAACAACCCAAAATATTCATTAGGGTACTTTTACCACTACCCGACGGCCCCATCAACGCCACATATTCGTTCTTAAAAATATCCAAACTAATTCCCTTTAATACAGGAATAGCTTGGCTTCCCATAAAATAACTTTTTTGAATATCTTCTAATTTGATAATAATATCGTTCATAATACAAGTGTTATTGGTGGTTACAACAAAGCGCTTACTTATTAATTACTTTGGGAACTTTAAAAAATTGGGTATCTGAAACTGGTGAATTCAGTAAAGCCTCTTCGCGAGAAACGCTTCCTGCAACTAAATCTTCTCTTAAAACATTCAGCGCATCTCCCATGTGTAACAAGGGTTCAACACCGGTGGTATCAACCGTTTCAAGTTGTGCAATAAAGCCCACCATTTTTTGCAAATCGGCCTGATAAGCCAGTTTATCTGCTTCGCTGAATTGCAGCTTCGACAAATTAGCCAGGTTCTCTACCAATTGAGTTGTTATTTCCATTGCAACAAAAATAATTGAAAGCACGAGAATTCTACTGAGTTATTGTTAAAAGGCAATTAAAGCAAAACAATGGTGATACTGGTTGATATGGTTTATGAGTAGAAAAATCAACCAACTGATATCCAATGCAACTTTTTAAAGCAATAAAACTTATTATAACAAATCACCAAGTAACAATCAATACCTATTTGTAGGTATTTTTTTATAGGAGCCTGCTAAAATAAAAAATATAATATTGATTTTTCGCCAACAAACAGCACTAAATCGCCATTCAATGTTAAATTAACACTAATGTGGAAAAACTTAATATTATCAAATTAATAAATTTGATTTTAAATAATTAAATTAGCATTAACAAAATCCCCCCGCTTATGCTAATCTATGTATTGCTTGCCGTTTACCTAGTTTGCCTTTTTATAGCTTATAAAGGCGCCGCTGTTTCTGAAGAATAATCCTTACCCACAGTAATGATATTTTAGAAATTGATAAAAACTCAGCATAAAATGTATGCTGAGTTTTTTTTTGCCCTAACTTCGGGTAATTAGTTGCATAACTAACTAATTTTACCAAAAGCTTACTTAAAAGATCTATATGCAAAATCGTTCAATTAAAAAGGTAGCAGTATTAGGCAGTGGCGTAATGGGTTCTAGAATTGCATGCCATTTTGCAGGAATTGGTATTCCCGTTTTATTATTAGATATGGTTCCTGCAGCAGCAACAGATAGCAGCAAACCAAGTGAGCGCAATAAATTGGTGAACGATGCACTAACAGCAGCCATCAAAAGCAATCCATCGCCGGTTTATAATAAAGACGTTATCAAGCGCATTAGCACGGGTAATTTTACCGATAACATGAAAGATATTGCCGCTGTTGATTGGATCATAGAAGTAGTAGTAGAGCGCCTAGATATCAAACAATTAATTTACGCGCAAGTAGAGCAGTTTCGCAAGCCAGGAACCTTGATTAGTTCTAATACCTCGGGCATACCCATTCACCTAATGGCAGAAGGCCGATCTGAAGATTTTAAAAAGCATTTTTGTGGAACGCATTTCTTTAATCCGCCAAGATATTTGCGTTTATTAGAAATTATTCCAACCGAATATACCGACCCCGAAATTGTAGCATTTTTATTGAATTATGGCGATGTGTTTTTAGGAAAAACAACCGTACTCTGCAAAGACACACCAGCCTTTATAGCCAATAGAATTGGGGTATTTAGCATCATGAGTATTTTTCATATCATGGAAAAACTCGGCTTAAGTATCGATGAAGTAGACGCACTTACCGGACCCATTATTGGCCGACCAAAATCAGCCACTTTTAGAACGGCAGATGTTGTAGGAATAGACACTTTAGTTAAAGTTGCTAAAGGCGTTGCAGAGAATTGCCCTAACGACGAATCTAAAGCCTTATTTACCATTCCAAATTGGTTAGAAACCGTTGTAACCAATAATTGGTTGGGCGATAAAACTGGGCAGGGTTTCTTTAAAAAAACCAAATCTGCAACAGGTAAAGAAATTCTAACACTCAATTTGCAAACGATGGAATATGGGCCTCGTCAAAAGCCCAAATTTGCAAGCCTAGAAGCAGCAAAACC
>CAIKZP010000206.1 GCA_903831935.1 uncultured Bacteroidota bacterium
GCTCAAGCCGATTAGAATTAGACAAAGTAATTTTCAAAAACTGAAAGCAATAGACACTAATTACGTTTTCATTTAATCTTTAATAGCAGCCACAATACTTGCAGCATGTTCAATCAATTGCTCAAGCACTTCAATTTCTTCTTGCAATGGCATTGTTAAAGGGGCTCTCACATCACCTGCGCTTTTACCAATAATAGTTGCACCCGCTTTTATTAGGCTTACTGCATAACCATTTTTTTTGCTTCTTAATCTAACAAATGGAATAAAAAATTCCTTTAAAATCTTCGCCACATTTTCTTTATTGCCTGCTCTTAAATTCGAGTAAAATAAGTTGGCTAAATCCGGTACAAAATTGAATGCTGCCGATGAATAAGTATTTACGCCAATAGACAAATATGCTTCTGCAATTATTTCTGCAGTCGGTACTCCGCCAATATACGACAAGCGATTACCAACAGATTTAATGGTATCATTTAGTTCCTGAATATTTCCAGTACCATCTTTTAGGGCAATAAAATTATTGCAATTGTCGGCCAATTTTTGAATGTACTTACTAGATAAAACGCCATTTGCTCGATTGTAATAAATAACCGGAAGATTGGTGTTATTCATAATTGTTTTAGCATATTCATAAGTGCCGTCTTCGGGGCATTCTGTAAGGTAGGGTGGCATTAAAAGTAAGGCATTCATACCTGCGTCCTCCGCAATATGAGCATACGCAATAGCATCTGGAATACTTCTGCCAATACTCGATATCATTGGAATTTTTTCTTTTACTGTTGCTGCGGTAACTGCTACAATTTTTTTGTATTCATTTTCAGATAAAGAAAAAAATTCGCCAGTGCCACCTGCAACAAAAACAGAAGACACTTTGTGCGTAACAAACCAGTCTAATCTTGCTGCATATGTATCAGCATTAAATTTTCCTTCTTTATCTAAATCGGTTATTGGAAAAGATAGTAATCCATCTTCTAAAGACGCCCTAATTTCTGCTAGTGCTAATGACATTTGAAAATTATTTTTTATGTACGATATGTTATTGGGTCTAGATTTAAACCTTCAAACATTAAGTTTTGAAATAGAACTTGTTTAAATAACTAGCACCATAAGAAATCCAAAAGGCCAAATGCTAACTTAAGGTCATCTAGTGCTTTAAGAATGAAGATAACTAAATATGCCCTAAAAAATAAAGGCAGGCTACTTACTAAACTTTATCCACTAATTCGGTGTTATTGAAATCAGTGAATATAAGTTCCTATATCTTTATCGTTAATTAGATTTAAAAGCACAATAAAAATGGAAACGAACACAAACAATCCAGAAGCAAAATGCCCTTTTACAGGAGCTTCTGCAGCGCACAAACAAAGTACAGCAGGTAGTGGTACAAGAAACAGTGATTGGTGGCCGAATCAACTAAAATTAAATATCCTTCGCCAACACTCCGATTTATCTAATCCGATGGATAAATCTTTCGATTATGTAAAGGAGTTTAAATCCTTAGACTTAAAAGCCGTTAAAAAAGACATTTTTGATTTGATGACCAACTCTCAAGAATGGTGGCCTGCCGATTATGGCCATTATGGTCCTTTCTTCATTAGAATGGCTTGGCATAGTGCTGGTACTTATCGTACAACCGATGGTCGTGGTGGCGGTGGTGCAGGTATGCAACGTTTTGCCCCATTAAATAGCTGGCCCGATAATACCAATTTAGATAAGGCGCGTTTATTATTATGGCCTCTCAAAAAGAAATATGGCAAAAAGCTTTCTTGGGCCGACATAATGATTCTTGCAGGAAACTGTGCGTTAGAGTCTATGGGCTTTAAAACTTTTGGATTTTCTGGCGGACGTGTAGACGTTTGGGAGCCACAAGAAGATGTATACTGGGGAGCAGAACGCGAATGGTTAGGCGACAATAGATATACTGGAGATAGAGATCTTGAAAATCCACTTGCAGCAGTGCAAATGGGTTTAATTTATGTGAATCCAGAAGGACCTAACGGGAATCCTGATCCTATTGCGTCGGCACGTGATATAAGAGAAACCTTTGCACGTATGGCTATGAATGACGAAGAAACAGTAGCACTTATTGCTGGAGGACATACTTTTGGTAAAACACATGGTGCGGCAGATCCTGGTAAATATGTAGGTAAAGAGCCTGCAGCTGCAAGTATTGAAGAACAAGGACTTGGATGGAAAAATACTTTAGGCACTGGGAATGGCGTGAATACCATTACAAGTGGATTAGAAGGTGCATGGACTACAACTCCAACAAAATGGAGTAATAATTATTTTGAAAACTTGTTTGGATTTGAATGGGAATTAACCAAAAGTCCGGCAGGTGCTCATCAGTGGAAACCTAAGGCTGGTGCAGGTGCTGGCACAGTTCCAGATGCACATGACCCATCAATTACACATGCGCCTACAATGCTTACAACCGATATTGCATTAAGAGTTGATCCTGCATATGGAGCCATTTCAAAACGTTTTCATGAAAACCCAGACCAATTTGCCGATGCATTTGCAAGAGCTTGGTTTAAATTAACGCATAGAGATATGGGGCCTATTTCTCGTTATGTAGGTTCAGAAGTTCCTACAGAAGAGTTAATATGGCAAGATCCTATTCCTGCAGTTACATATACCTTAATTGACAATAATGACATTGCAGATCTTAAGTCTACAATTCTTGCTTCAGGACTTTCTGTATCTGAATTAGTATCAACGGCTTGGGCTTCTGCTGCAACTTTTCGTGGTTCAGACAAACGCGGGGGCGCCAATGGTGCACGTGTTCGCTTGACTCCTCAAAAATACTGGGCTGTTAATAATCCTACCCAACTGGCTAAAGTATTGGATGTGCTTGAAGGAATTCAAGTAGCATTTAATAAAGCACAAACAAGTGGCAAACAGGTTTCTATTGCAGACTTGATTGTTTTAGGCGGATCTGTTGGAATTGAAAAAGCGGCTAAAAATGCTGGTGCTAATATTTCAATGCCATTCACTCCAGGCAGAACTGATGCTTCTCAAGCGCAAACAGATGTTGAGTCTTTTGCAGTGCTAGAGCCAATTGCAGACGGTTTTCGTAACTATATTAAATCAGGTTCTTTGGTATCGGCGGAAGAATTATTAATTGACAAAGCGCAATTAATGACACTTACTGCTCCTGAGTTAGTGGTGCTTATTGGTGGAATGCGTGTGTTAAATGCCAATTTCAATCAATCGCATCATGGTGTATTTACCAAGCAACCCGAAGCATTAACCAATGATTTCTTTGCAAACCTGCTTGATTTTAGTACTACTTGGAAAAAGAGTGCCCAATCAAATAATGTGTTTGAAGGATCTGATCGTTCAGGATCTGGAGAAGTTAAATGGACCGCTACAAGAGTAGATCTTATTTTAGGTTCAAATTCTGAGTTACGTGCACTTGCCGAAGTGTATGCTTGCGAAGATGGACAGGAAAAATTTGTACATGATTTTGTTGCGGCTTGGACTAAGGTGATGAATTTAGACAGATTTGACCTAGTTAAATAGGTAACTATTTTAATTTCAGAAGGTGGCTTTCTTAAAAAGCCACCTTTTTTTATGCCAAAAATTGAATGAAATATAGCTTTTTTGTGATTTACCGGTAACCTTCCCGGTAACCTTATCGGTCATATTTGTTAAAAAAATAGTAAATAAAAGTTCAATATATTTGAATGTATCTAATAAAATAATGGTTTATTTAAAAAATTATCAATAAGTATTCTTCTTTCATGAGTAAAATTGGCGTTAATATTAAACTTCGAATTGTCTTTTTGAAAGACAAAAAATTGTGTTTTAAATTATTTACATGGAAAACGGACTGCTGCCAAAGCTTTTTATTAATGACGAAGACCTCCAATGGGAAAATCTTGAAGGGGGCGTTACAAGAAAAATTATTTCTTACGATAATGATTTAATGATGGTGAAAGTGGCATTTGAAAAAGGTGCTATTGGTACTTTGCACCAACACTATCATTCTCAAATATCAAATGTGCAAGAAGGTGTTTTTGAAGTAGAAATTAACAACCAAAAACAAATTTTAAAACAGGGGGATGGATTCTACATTCCGCCAAATGCTATTCATGGTTGTGTATGCCTAGAGAAAGGCGTTTTAATTGATGTATTTAGTCCAAAACGCGAAGATTTTCTATAATAATTATCCCATTATTATTGAATCTAGCGTGCTTTTTTATAAACGATAAATTGCTATTATGAAAAACTTTCGATGTTTGCTTTTATTTATGCCAATGCTACTTTTAGTATTGCATGTTTCTGCTCAAAAAAAATCAGTCACTGGTAAGGTGGTTGATCAATCTACCGGTAAGCCGCTTGGTGGCGCTACCATCCAAATAGAAAATTCTAAAACGATTGCTATTTCTAATGACCAAGGTTCGTATTCCATTAATGTGGATGCTAATTCTAAAGTATTGATTGTTTCTTACGTAAGTTATGCTACGCAAAAAGTGAATATCAATGGACAGTCTGTAGTGGATGTTAAATTAGTTGCAGATCCAATTACTAGCAACGAAGTAGTTGTTATTGGATACGGTAGTGTAAAAAGAAAAGATTTAACAGGTTCAGTTGCTTCAGTAAATATGACTGACTTAATTAAAGCCCCTGTAAAATCATTTGATGATGCACTTGCTGGAAGGGTTACTGGGGTTCAGGTTACTTCTCCTGATGGTATGCCTGGTGCTTCACCAACGATTGTAATTAGAGGAGGAAACTCTGTTACACAAGATAACTCTCCTTTATATGTAATAGATGGATTTGCTATTGAGAATTTTAATACCAACTCTCTAAATCCTTCAGACATTGAATCGATTGATGTATTAAAAGATGCATCTTCAACAGCCATTTATGGTGCAAGAGGCGCAAATGGTGTAATCATGATTACTACTAAAAAAGGAATTGTTAGTGCACCAAAAGTTACTTATAAGTCTTATTATGGTATTCAAGAAAATACTAAAAAAATAAAACTAATGGGTGCTTACGAATTTGTAAGGTATCAATTAGATGTAGATTCTGCAACGGCTGGTGCTAGTAGTTTAGTGACTTATGATATATATAGCCCTACCTACAATCCAACAGGAAAAAAAGCATTATCAGACTACTTAAATGCACCAGGTATTGATTGGCAGGAACAAATTTTTAGACAAGCACCAATGCAAAGCCATGATATTTCTTTAAGAGGTGGAACTGCAGATACTAAATACTCTGTTGCTAGTTCTTATTTAAATCAACAAGGAACATTAATTGCTTCTGATTTTCAAAGGATTCAAACTAGGGTAACACTCGATCAAAATATCAGCAAAAAACTTAAGTTCGGTTTAAATATAAACTATAGTAATATCACTAGTTCTGGTTCGCAAATTAGCGGCCAAAACACAACAGCTGATGCCTTTTTAATTAGTGCTTGGAGGTATAGACCCGTTAGTGCAACTGGCGATTTAAATGAGTTATTAACTAGTATGCAGGATCCAAGTTTAATTGCACAAGCGGCAACTAACTATCAGTGGAATCCAATCTTTACAAGAAATAATGAAACACGTGATCGTACTACTACAGTATTAAATGTTAATACCGCCTTAGACTATGCATTCTCTCCATTTTTAAAATTGAAAATGACAGGAGGAATGAACAATAGTAATTTCAGGTACGACCAGTTTAATAATTCTTTATCAAGATTAGGTAGCCCTCAAAGTACACAAGGTAATGGTGGACCAAATGGTTCTGTTACTTTTACAGGTACCGATAATTTACTAAATGAAAATACGTTAACTTTTAATAAATTAATTGCACGCAATCATTTATTGAATGTAGTGGTTGGTTCTACTTTTGGAATTAACAAAGTGAAGGTTAGTGGTTTTGGTGCTACGGTTTTACCTAATGAAGACTTAGGTGTAAATGGATTAGGACAGGGGATACCTCAATTAGTAACCACTACTCTTTCTGAAAACACATTGGCTTCATTTTTAGGTAGGGTAAATTATAGTTTCAACTCAAAATATTTATTGACTGCTAGTTTCAGGGCAGATGGATCTTCTAAGTTTGTTGGCAATAATGTTTGGGGATATTTCCCTTCAGGTTCTGTTGCATGGCATTTGAGTGAAGAGAAATTCTTGAAGGATAGTAAAATAATTTCTGATGCAAAAATCAGAACTAGTCTTGGGGTGATAGGAAATAATCGTGTATCTGATTATGCATCTTACGCTTTGTTGGCTACTGGAGGCTTAAATGGATATTCTTCTAATAGTACTTATATGAATGGTACTTATCCTACCTCATTATCTAATCCATTGTTGAAATGGGAAACAACCAAAGAAACAGATTTGGGTATTGATTTAGGATTTTTTAATCAAAGAGTAACATTTGTAGCAGATGTTTATAAAAAAGTTACCTCTGATTTATTGTTAAGTTCTTTACTTCCAGGAAGTGCTGGTTATGATAATGCATTTCAGAATATTGGATCTGTACAAAATACAGGTATTGAACTTTCTTTATCAACCATCAATATTTCAAAAAAAGATTTTAACTGGAGAACAAGTTTTAATATTTCGTTTAATAAAAACCAAGTGCTAACGCTAACATCTGGTCAAAATAGTTTGCTGTCTTTCCCTAAATGGTCTGGCGGAAATAGTATTGCAAAGAGTGCTTCTTTTGTAGCACAAATAGGGCAGCCTATTGGTATGTTCTACGGCTTAGTATCTGATGGTGTTTATCAATACAGCGATTTTGATTTAGTTGGAACTGCTTATGTTTTAAAAGCAAATATTCCATCGGCTAATATTACACGTTCTAAAATTTTACCTGGATATTGGAAGTTTAAAGATTTAAATGGCGATTTAGTTGTTGATGCAAATGACCAAACAACTATAGGTAATCCAAATCCTGATTTTATTGGAGGGTTTACCAACAACTTAACTTACAAAGGATTTGATTTAAATATTTTCTTTCAGTTTAGTTACGGCAATCAGATTATGAACGTCAACCGTATTTTGATGGAAGGCGGTGGAGGAACTTCTGCTACAACTGGTGCAAATATGTTTGATACATATTCTGCAAGATGGACTCCAACTAATCCTTCTAATGATTATTCTACTGCAGGTGCAGGTGGCCAGGCCCCTTCTTTCTATCCATCTAGAGTAGTAGAAGATGGTTCTTATATAAGATTGAAAACATTAAACTTTGGTTACAAATTTGGTTCTGCTATTACAAAAAAATTGAAAATAGAGAGTTTGAGATTGTATGTATCGGCACAAAATTTATTAACCTTCACCAATTACCAGGGCTTAGATCCTGAGGTGAATGTATTCTCATCTGCACTTACACCTGGAATGGATTACTCCGCTTATCCTCGTGCAAAAACAGTGACTTTTGGATTAGATATAAACTTTTAATAAATAAAAAAACTTCGGCTTAATAATATTATTGAAGTCTTTTTAAAAGCATAAAAAATATAAAATGAAAAAGCAAATATTTCTACTTTTAATCATGATAGTTGCTGGATTGGCTTCTTGTAAAAAGTTTTTACTAGAACTTCCAAAGGACACTGTGGTTCCAGAAACTTTTTTTAATACCAAAGATCAGTTAACAGCAGCACTTATGTCTGTATATACTGAATTAGGTGCTTATGATAATGAAGGTTCTTATTCTCGTTTTTTATCCTTAGAAGGAAATGCTGCTACGGATGAGTATAGTTTAAGAAGTGCCGGTTCAACTACCGCGAGTATTTATAATGCAAGTGCGTCTTATGCCGCTTATGGTGCGTTATGGGGAAATCTATACCAAGGTATTGAAAGAGCTAATTTTTTATTGGAGCATTTAGATGCTTCACCTGTTGCTAAAGCCGATAAAGATGAAATAAAAGGGGAGGCATTGTTCTTAAGAGGATACTATCATTTTTTATTGGTTAGTTATTATGGAGATGTTCCATTGAAATTAGTAACTACAAAAAGTGCATCTGATATTAGTCGTGCACGTACTCCTGCTCGACAAGTATATAATCAAGTTATTAAAGACATGACAGATGCAGAGGCATTGGTTAATACGGCTAGCACTTGGGGTGTTACAACTACAGGTAGGGTTTCAAAAACTTGTGCAGCAGGAATGTTGTCGAGAGTTTGTTTGCATGCAGCTGGAAGATTGAGAGACGATAGTTATTTAGCTCCTTCTGTTGCTTGGGGTAGAAAAGTAGTTGCTAGTGGATTACATAATTTATTGCCAGATTATAAGCAAATTTTTATCAATCATAGTGCAGACATTAATGATAATACTGAGTGTATTTGGGAAGTAGAATTCATGAGAGATGCATCTGGTATTTATTACGAATTTGAGCGCTTTGGTTCTACACAAGGTGTAGAAAATCAAGATTTAGCAACTGGTTTCTGTCAAGGAACTTATAATGCTACCGGAACGCTCTATGAATTATATGCACCCGGCGATTTAAGAAGAGACTGGACCATTGCTAATTACAATAACAACGTAATTCCTGGAACAAAAACAAAATCTGCACCTTACGGAAAAGTGTATATTAACCCTGCAACGCATTGGCAACGTTCTTTGGCAAAATGGAGAAGAGAATACCAAAATGCTGCTATTATAGGTGTAAAAAATGTTGGTCCAACAAACTATCCTTTGTTAAGATATGCAGATGTATTGCTTACATTGGCTGAAGCAGATAACCAACTTAATGGCCCGACTGCAGAAAATATTGAGTGGGTCAATAAAGTGAGAAGAAGGGGTTATGGTGTTAGTTTGGTTGGAAGAAATATTAATAACTTAACCGTTACAAGTGGTGGTACTTCGGGTTATACTTTGGGTTCAACTGTTACTTTTTCTGGTGGTGGTGCAACTAGAGATGCAAAAGCGGCAATATCTGCAGTTTCTGCTGGAAAAATCACTGCTATCACTTTAATAGACGGAGGAGCAGGATATACTTCAGCGCCAACAATTACTATTTCTGGTGGTACTGGTGCAGTAATTACACCAACAATTAGTAACCTAACAGATTGCGAATTATTACTAGCAAATTATACTACGAAAGCGGCTTTCCAATCAATGATGGTAGCAGAAAGAAGTAGAGAATTAGCAGGAGAAGGTTGGCATAAATTAGATTTATTCCGTTGGCACACTTTTGTAAGCACTATGGCTGCAATGGTGCCAATAGTTGGCCCTCCAGGTAATGGTTTCGCTGGTGTTTTACCTGCTTATGCAAATGCTACAGCAAGAGATACTTGTTTTCCAATACCTATTCAAGAAATGGCATTAAATCCATTGATGGTACAGAATCCAGGTTGGAACTAATAATCAATGTTTTATAAAAAAATAGCGGCCCTCTTATAGTGTGAAAACTGTAAGAGGGTTTAGCGTCAAAGGGGGTAATAGTTTATTTTTTTTTCTCTTAAACAACCAACTAAAAAAAAGGTCAAATACAAAAATCATTTTATGCAAAAATTGTTTCAATGCTATTGTTTATTAATTATTGGTTCGGCACTTATTTTTTCTAGTGGAATTAAGGCGCAAAATAAAACCAAGCCCAATATTTTATTTATTGCAATTGATGATTTAAAACCAGAGTTAGGTTGCTACGGAAACAAGCAAATTAAAACACCAAATATTGACAGATTAGCTGCAATGGGAACTGTATTTTTAAGTAACTATTGTCAACAAGCGGTTTGTGGTCCTACACGCGCAAGTTTAATGACAGGCATGCGTCCTGATTATACAAAAATCTGGGATTTAAAAACGCAAATGCGTGATATGAATCCCGATATTGTAACACTACCTCAATACTTAATTACACAAGGTTATACCACTTCAGGTGTAGGAAAAATATTTCACCCAAGTAGTGCCTTAAAAAAAGTAGATCCTATTTCTTGGAGTATTCCTTTCTTGTTTGCGTCCGACGATGAATATGCAAATGGATTAGGTGCTCCTGCAAATAAACAATACCAAAAACCTGAAACAAAAGCATTGTTTGCGAAAGGAAAGAAAGTACAAAAAGAATCAGACGATGACGAAACGCCTACTAGCACAAAAGGACCTTCAACAGAAAATATTGATGTTCCTGATAACGCTTATGAAGACGGTGTGAACGCACTAAAAGCAAAAAAACAAATCATTGCATTGTCGAAAGAAAAGAAGCCTTTTTTTATGGCAGTTGGTTTGCACAAACCACACCTTCCTTTTGTTGCACCCAAAAAATATTGGGACTTATATGATAGAGCAAATATGCCATTGGCTGAATTTCAAGAGCATTCAAAAAATGGTCCGGAAATTGCGTATCACCGTTCTGGTGAGTTAAGAAATTATACAGATATACCTGAGTTTGCAACTTTTAATGAGCCAGGTAATTATGTAAGATTGAAAAAAGAAAAACAACAAGAATTAATTCAAGGATATTATGCATCTGTTTCATATACTGATGCGAACGTTGGAATTTTATTGCATACACTTGATTCTCTTGGCACACTAAATAATACCATTATTGTTTTATGGGGCGATCATGGTTGGCATTTAGGCGATCATGATTTATGGGAAAAGCATACCAATTTTGAACAAGCAACAAGAGCGCCGTTGATTATTGCTGCACCTGGTATAAAACCTGGTAAAACAAAATCACTTTCAGAACACGTAGATATTTTTCCAACCATTTGTAATTTGGCATCTGTTGCCATTCCTACACAGTTAGAAGGAAAAAGTTTAAAGCCATTGATGTTAGATAATTCGGCAAAGGCAAAAGAATTTTCAATGAGCCAATATCCTAGAAAATTGAAAAAAGAAGAAATGGTTGCAAAAGGATATGCCGATAATAAAATGATGGGCTATAGTATTCGTACCGAAAAATATCGCTACACCATTTGGATGAACAACTTTACATCTAAACAACCATTCAATACTGCTAGTGTTTTTGCAACAGAATTGTATGACTATGTAAAAGATCCTTTAGAAAAATCGAATGTAGTGAATGATAAAAGCTATGCATCAATTTCTAAAGATTTGTACAACAAAATGATTGCCTTCTTTAAGTCACAAGAGAAAAAATAATTGTATGAAAATATCATTTGGGATTTTTTTTAGCATTGCATTATTATCTACACAACAAAATTTTGCGCAGCAATCTTTAAAGCCCAATGTTTTATTCATAGCTGTTGATGATTTGAAGCCGCTATTAGGTTGTTATGGTGTTGTAGATATTAAAACACCAAATATTGACCGGTTAGCAAAAATGGGCACCGTTTTTTTGAGTAACTATTGTCAACAATCTGTTTGCGGCCCAACACGTGCAAGCATTATGACGGGTATGCGTCCAGACTATACCAAAGTATATGATTTAAAAACGCAAATGCGTGATGTGAATCCCGACATAGTAACTATCCCACAATACTTTGCAAACAATGGATATGCTACCTCAGGTATTGGTAAAATATTCCATCCTACCTGTGTAGACAAACAAAATGACAAACCTTCTTGGACTATTCCTTATTTAGAAGCAGAAAAAAATAAGTATGCGCCAGGATTTAGTAAACCTGTTTTAGTTGGCGGGTATCAATTGCCCGAAACTAAAGTGCTTGTTGACAAATACATGCAAGAAGGAAAGGCAAAAGGACTCAAGGATGCAGATTTGAAAAACTATGTCATGAAATTTATTAAGCCTTCAACAGAATGTATTGAAGTGCCTGATAATGCTTATGAAGATGGTGCAAATGCAATCAGAGCAAAAGAAGAAATGATAGAGTTGTCGAAAGGGAGTCAACCATTTTTTATGGCTGTTGGTTTTCACAGACCACATTTGCCTTTTATCGCTCCAAAAAAATACTGGGATTTATATCAGCGTGCAAATATGAAAATTGCCACTTTTCAAAAACCAGTAAAAAATGGTGTTGCAATGGCCTATCATAATGCAAGTGAACTCACAGCGTATACCGATATAACGCCACTAACATCTTTTTCTGACTTAAAAGATATTGGCGCAACACTTAGCGTTGAAAAACAAAAAAAGTTGATTCATGGATACTATGCAGCAGTTTCATATACTGATGCACAGGTAGGATTACTATTAAAAGCAATTGATTCTTTAGGCCTTTCAAAAAACACCATCATTGTTCTTTGGGGCGACCATGGCTGGCATTTAGGCGATCATAATTTATGGTGTAAGCATACCAATTTCGAACAAGCTACTCATGCGCCATTAATTATTTCTGCACCAGGTATTGCCGCATCTAAAACAACTGCTAGCACTGAATTTGTAGACGTTTTTCCAACACTAGCTGCACTAGCTGGCTTGCCAGTTCCTTCAAATTTGCATGGAAAAAGTCAGGTATCAGTCATGAAAAATCCTACAACATCTGTAAAGGATTATTCAGTAAGTCAGTATCCAAGAAGTGGTCTATTTAGCGAAACAGAACGCTTAGGTTATGCAGATGCTAAAGTGATGGGTTACTCAATAAGAACAAAACAATATCGATATACTATTTGGATGAAGGATTATTATAGAAGTAACCAGCCGTTCAACCAAACATTAGTTGCAGGCGAAGAGTTATATGATTATAAAAAAGATCCTAACGAAACAGTGAATGTTGTTGCTGATAAAATGTATAAAAGCATATCAAAAGAAATGAATTCAAAAATGCTAGATTTTTTTAAATCACAGGCTAAAAAATAAACAAATGAAATTTAGTTCGCTAAGCACATCTTTAATAATTGTTTTATTTTCTTTTGGCGTATCATCAACACTATTAGCGCAAAAAAGCAATAAGCCCAATATTCTTTTTATTGCCATTGATGATTTAAAGCCCATATTAGGTTGCTATGGCAATACCCAAATTAAAACGCCTAATATAGATCGCTTGGCTAAAATGGGAACTGTGTTTATGAACAACTATTGTCAGCAAGCGGTTTGCGGACCAACACGTGCAAGTTTAATGACAGGAATGCGACCTGATGTTACAAAAATTTGGGATTTAAAAACAAAAATGAGGGATGTAAATCCAGACATTATTAGTTTGCCTCAATACTTAATTACACAAGGCTATTCAACACAGGGAATTGGAAAAGTTTATGATCCTCGTTGTGTTGATGCAGATATTGACAAACCATCTTGGAGTGTTCCTTACTATAAAACAAACAAAAAATATTACGATCCTACATTCGGCCCACCAGCATTAGAGCGTTATCAATTAGCTTCTACAAAAGTATTAGCTGAAAAATATATTTCTGAAGCACTAGCAAGTGGCAAAACGAAAACAGAAGCCAACGATTATGCGGCACTTAAAGTGAAGCCTTCTGTAGAATCTGCAGATGTATCTGATAATGCGTATAATGATGGTGCAAATGTTTTACAAGCAAATGATTTATTGGCACAATTAAGCAAAAAAGACCAACCGTTTTTTTTAGCTGTGGGTATTGCAAAACCGCATCTTCCATTTATAGCGCCTAAAAAATATTGGGACTTATACAATAGAGCTGATATGCCTATTGAAAAGTACCAAGAGAAATCAAAAAATTCGGTAGATGTTGCTTACCATAATTCTGGTGAATTAAGGGCTTATACCGATATTCCACCATTGCTTTCTTTTACAGATCAAAAGCCTTTTGGATTAACCCTGCCAGTAGACAAACAACAAGAATTAATTCATGGCTATTATGCAGCGATTTCTTATACCGATGCATTGGTAGGTAAATTATTGCATACACTAGATTCATTGGGGCTTTCTAAAAACACCATTGTTATTTTATGGGGCGATCATGGTTGGCATTTAGGCGATCATAATTTATGGTGTAAGCATTCTAATTTTGAGCAAGCAGCACATGCGCCTTTAATTATTGCTGCACCAGGAATTGCGGCATCTAAAACAAAATCACAATCTGAATTCATTGATATTTTTCCAACACTATGTGACTTAGCTGGCGTTACTATTCCTACACATTTAAATGGGAAGAGTTTGGTGCCAATAATGAAAAATCCATTAGCTACAGTAAAAGAATTTTCAGTTAGTCAATATCCTAGAAGTTCTGATGGTGTTGAAACGGACAGACAAGGCTATGCAGAAGCAAGGGTAATGGGTTATTCCATTAGAAACAAACAATACAGATTTACTATTTGGATGAAAGATAGTTTTAGAAGTTATCAGCCATTTAAAAAAGAATTGGTAATTGGAACAGAATTATACGATTACAAAAATGATCCTTTAGAAACTGTGAATGTTGTTGCAGATAAAAAGTATACCACTGTTTCAAATGATTTATATAAGAGTATGTTGGCATTTTTTAAATCGCAGGTTAAATAATAGCTATGATAAAAAGGACTCTTATAGTGGTGTTTTTTTTTACGGCTACCCAATCTTTATTGGCTAATTCAAATAGTTTTTTCTTAAATAAAGAAAGTAATAATTCTGCGTCTCTTATTCTTGCAAAGGCAGATTCAATGGTACTCGATAATCCATATATGACCGTTATGCAAAATATGGCTGTTTGCACAGCTGCGCATACAGTTAATTTTGGCACAAGAGTTATAGCGGCTTTAGGTGCTTTATCTGTTAAAACTAGCAAAGGCATTATTACACTTCAACGAGGACAGGTGGCTGTTTTTTTAGAAAACGAAACCTATCAATTACCAGAAGGCTTGTATTTTGAAATTGCATTTAAAAAAAATCACCCAGCCCTTTCAGTTCCAGAGCAATGGGTTGAGCCATTGAAAAACACTACTGTTTATGAAGATGAACAGTTTAGGATTTTCGAAGAAAGGCTACTGCCAAAAGATGTTCGAGAATTACATAGCCATGCACAACGATTAGTAGTTCGGCTAAATAAAGTGCAATTAACTGATCCTCGTTTTAGCAAAGAAGTAAAAGAAGGAACCGGAATTCAAGTGCCTAATACTGTGAAGTTTGCAGAGCCAATAGTACATGCGGTAAAAAATTTAAGTGATATTCCATTATTTAATATTGTGATTGAGTTTAAAGTTCCACATACAAGTAACTAGAAAAAAAGATGAAATTTTCAAAATTCAATAGCTCTAATAACAAGCTCCTATTTTTTTTAGGAATAATCATACACTTCTCTCCTTTGTTATTGCAGGCACAAAAAAGCAACATAAAAAAACCAAATGTTATTGTTATTCTAACAGACGATATGGGCTATTCAGATATTGGTTGTTTTGGATCTGAAATTCGTACACCTAATATTGACAAACTTGCAATGAATGGTTTGCGATATACACGCTTTTATAACACAGCAAGGTGTAGTCCTTCTAGAGCAGCACTGCTTACAGGTTTATATCCTCATCAAGCAGGTATGGGTCATTTGTCTACAGAAAATTTTACTGAAGAAGGATACGTAGATGATTTAAGTAAAAATGTAGTTACAATGGCAGAATTGTTTAAGCAAGCAGGGTATGCTACTTATATGACAGGGAAATGGCATATTGCAAAAAACATGGGTACTACAACAGATAAAAGCAATTGGCCTTGTCAACGAGGCTTTGAAAGATATTTTGGTACACTTAATGGATCTGGAAGTTATTATGATCCTGGAACACTAATTAGCAACAACACTTTCATTGCACCATCAAAAAACTTTTATTATACCAATGCAATTAGTGATACAGCCGTAAAGTTTATTACTGAGCATCAATCAAAAAATCCTTTTTTCTTTTACATAGCATATACTGCCGCACACTGGCCATTACATGCTCCTGCTTCAGAAGTTGAAAAATACAAAGGCATGTATAATAAGGGTTGGGATATTGCCCGACAACAACGTTTTGAAAAATTAAAAAAATTAGGAATCATTAGTGATAAATGTGTGTTAACTGAACGTGGCGTTGCTATTCCAGAATGGAGCAAAGAACCTTTAAAAGAATGGCAAGTAAAACGAATGGAAGTCTACGCTGCCATGATTGATATTATGGATCAAGGAGTAGGTAGAATTATCACTGCATTAGAGAAAAAAGGCATTTTAGAAAATACCATTATTTTTTATATGCACGACAACGGTGGCTGTGCAGAAACTTTAGATACAGATCAACCTGAAATTCCTTTAACTGCCAAACAAAAATTAAAAAAATCATTTGCTGCCGATTCAATTTTATTAGAAAAAAAGCCAATGTATACCCGTGATGGTGATTTTGTTAGAAGTGGTAGAGGTGTAGTTCCTGGCGAAGCAAATACATGGTCAACTTACGGAGAAGAATGGGCCAACCTAAGTAACACACCGTTTAGAGAATACAAACAATTTACACATGAAGGTGGTATTGCCTCTCCTTTAATTGTTTATTGGCCAAAGGGAATTAAAGCTAAAGGAGAATTAAGAAAACAGCCTTCGCATTTAATTGATATACTAGCTACTTGTGTGGATATTGTTGGATTGAATTATCCAACTGTATTTAATGGACACACAATTCAACCTTATGAAGGAAAAAGTTTAGTGCCAACTTTTACAAACAAACCAATTGCAAGAGAATTTATTTTTTGGGAACATGCAGCAAATAGGGCACTCAGAATGAATGAATGGAAACTAGTTTCTAAGACACAAAAGAAAAAAATATTTTCTCCATTAGTTGATAATAATTGGGAACTATATAACATTGATAATGATCCTTCTGAAACAAATAATTTAGCAAACAAATATCCTGAAAAAGTAAAAGAGTTGTCTGCAAAATGGGAGACTGAAGCCATAAGAATTAAAGCGAAACCATGGCCTTGGGAATCAAAAAATTAAAAATTATCCATATGAATAAAGTATCTGTATTTGGAATTTCATTAGCAGCATTCGTGCTTTTGATTGCCAGTTCTTTTTTATCTGAGCCCAAAAAGCCAGTAAAACCGTTGGTTGTAAAATCTAATCAAATAAATAGTTTAAATACAATTTTAAAAGCTGCTCAAAAAGATGAGAAGAAGCCCGATGTGCTTTTCTTTATTGCAGATGATATGACTTCTGTTGATTGTGAGCCTTATGGTAATCCAGATGTTAAAACGCCTAACTTATCTAAACTGGCTTCGCAAGGGATTTGTTTTGATAATATGAATAATGCAACTGCAATGTGTGGACCTACCAGACAAAGTTTGTATACTGGAATTTTTCCTGTAAAAAATGGAAGTTATCCTAATCATTCTAAAGTATATGATAATGTAATTAGTATTTTTCATCACTTTAAAGATTTAGGTTATAGGGTTGCGTTAATTGGCAAAAGACATACTGCGCCAGTTGCATCGTTTCCGTTCGAATACCTTGGCGGAAGAGATAGTGACGACGGCGAAGGAGTAGATATCAATCTTTCAGATGCGGAAGCCTGGATTAACAAAGACAAAACCAAACCATATTTATTAGTTGTTGCTACCAATCAGCCGCATGGTCCTTGGACTCGTGGAAATCAAGACCAATATAAAGCAGAGTCTTTACACATTGCGCCTTATATGGTTGATACCAAAGAAACCAGAGAAAGTTTGGTAAAATATTATGCAGAAATTACTTATGCCGATAGTTTAGTAGGCTATTGTATGAATATGGTGGATCGATATAAAAATGCCAATAACACCATCTTTACTTTTGCAAGCGAACATGGCACATCACTTCCATTTGGAAAATGGACCTGTTACAATATGGGCTTAAAGGCGGCATACATTACAAGATGGCCTAATTCTATTAAGCCTGGTACAAGAACTGAAATTTTAGCACAATACATTGACGTAGTACCCTCTTTATATGAAGCAGTAGGTGGTAACCCTGAGTCATTAAGAGGCAATACAGAAAAAACAATGCTTTTAGATGGCAAGAGTTTCTTAGGCGCTTTAAAAGGAACTAATAAAGAGATTCGTTCTTATGTGTATGGCGTACATACTACAAGGGGAATTAAAAACGGTTCCGATGCGTATCCTGTTAGATCAATACAAGACCACGATTACAAGCTAATATGGAACATCAATTATAACGATCCGTTTTATTGTTCAGTTTCAAAACTTGGCAATAAATTGTATGAGGGATGGCTTAAAAAAACAAAAAATGATCCAGAAGCGTATGCCCATGCAGTATTATATAGAAACCGTCCTGAATTTGAATTATATCGTATAAAAACAGATAAGTACGAGTTGAAAAATTTAGTAAATGATCAGTCTTTAACCAAAGTAAAAGACAAACTATTTGTTGAATTAAAAAAATGGATGGACCAACAAGGCGACAAAGGAATGGAAACAGAATGGAAAGCACTTACAAGGTTTAAAGGTGATTCTACTCATTGGAAGACTTCTGCTGATTAATAAATGTTTTACATCAATCAATTTTAATTTTTTACAACATGAAATACAGCAGTCTTTTATTTATTGCAATAGCAATATCAACCATAGTGTTTGCACAGAAAAATAATGCTGTACAAATTAAAAAAAATAATACAAGCTCCATTTCAAAACCCAATATCATTTATATACTTGCAGATGATTTAGGTATTGGTGATGTTAGTGCTTATGGTTCGGATAGTAATCACACACCGGTAATTGATAAGTTGGCAAAAGAAGGTATCAGGTTTCAACACTGTTACACAGCTCCGCTATGTGGACCTTCAAGAGCGTTGATTCTTACTGGGCGTTATGCTTTTAGAACAGGAGCAGTCAATCAAGACATGTGTGCTAATATAAAGCCTTCGGAAGAAGTGATGATGCCAACTGTTTTAAAATCGGCTGGATATGTAAGTGCAATGATTGGTAAGTGGGGGCAATTGCCTTTGAATCCTTCCGATTTTGGATTTGATGATTATATCCGATTTAAAGGAAGTGGTGTGTATTGGAATAAAGCCAAAGGGAAAGAAGAAATTTATACAGAAAATGGTGTAGATAAATCATTAGGCAAAAACTATATGCCCGATTTAATGCACAATCATATGGTTAATTGGGTATCAGAAAATAAAAACAAACCCTTCTTTTTGTATTATTCTTTGGCACAAGTTCACAGTGAAATTTTACCCACCCCCGATAGTAAACCTGGCGGAGATGTTTATGCCGATAATATAGCTTATATGGATAAGTTAGTGGGGAAACTTTTAAAAACATTAGATAGTTTAGGCTTAAGAAAAAATACATTAATTGTTTTAATGGGTGATAATGGAACAGCTAGCCTGTATGCAAAACGTGGTACCATAAACGGAAAACAACTTTCTGGTAAAAAAGGTGAAATGTTAGAGTGCGGCGGGTTGGTTCCAACTATAGCAAATTGGCCTGGCGTAATTACTCCTAATCAAGTTTCAGAAACATTAATTGATGCAAGCGATTTGTTGCCAACTTTTGCAGATGTTGCTGGTGCACCATTGCCAACAAAAAATATTTTGGACGGGCAAAGTTTTTTACCACAATTATTAGGTAAGAAAGGAAAACCGCGGGATTGGATCTTTTGTGAGTTAGGCAATAAATGGTATGTTAGAAGCGACAAATGGAAATTGAATAATAATAATGAATTGTTTGATATGAGTAATTCTCCATTTGAAGAAAAACTAGTAACCAATTATTCAAATAATAAAACGGCAAACGAAGCCTATATTCAATTGAAAAAAGTATTGGATAATTTAAACCCTGCAGGTGGTATTGTAGATAATGCAGGAGGTAGTGGAAGGCATGCAAACAAAACTAAAAAGGGTAAAAAATAAACCTGAAATGAAATTCAAAAAGATCGTTCTATTTTTTTTAATGAGTCTTGTTGTAAATACAGTATTTGCAACTATTACAGTGCCAAGATTCATCAGCAATGGAATGGTACTTCAAAGAAATGCATCAATACCCATTTGGGGATGGGCCGATAATGCTGAAAAAATTACAGTTGAATTCAAAGGGAAAAAATATCGAACAATAACAGGTGCAGATAAAAAATGGAAAATAAATATTGCTGCACAAACTGCTGGAGGACCTTATGCGTTAACAATTGCAGGGTCTAACAAAATTGTTGTTGAAAATATTTTAATTGGGGATGTTTGGTTTTGCTCTGGGCAGTCGAATATGGAATATGAATTGTACAAAGCCAGTGAAAAATATCCAACCGAAATAAGCAGTTCTGCCAATGACCAAATCCGACATTTTTTGGTAAAAAGAAGAATCGGTTTTAATACTGCTACAAATATTGAATCCGATAAAGGCTGGGAGTCGGCTAATCCAAACACTGTTTTGAATTTTACTGCAGTCGGTTATTTTTTTGCTAGAAACTTATATGATAAATACAAAGTGCCAATAGGACTTATCAATTGTAGTTATGGTGGCACACCAGCAGAAGCATGGCTGAATGAAAATGAATTAAAAGATTTTCCTGCATATTACGATCCTTCAATAAAATTTAAAGATAGTATCCTTGTTAAATCAATTAGTAGTAAAGACAAATTGCTAGCCGATGACTGGAATGATAAAATTAATAAATCAGACTTAGGCTTGCAGCAGAAATGGCAGACATCCACAACAAACTATGCAGATTGGCAACCCATTCAAATGCCCAATTTTTGGCAAGACCAAGGATTGAAGGGAGTTGAATCTGGTGTTGTTTGGCTAACAAAAGAAATTTACATAACACCTTCAATGCTTGGTAAGAATGCGCTATTAAGATTGGGCAATATTATTATGAAGGATTACACTTATTTTAATGGAGTGCTTGTTGGAAGTACTTCAAATAAATATGCACCAAGAAAATATTCGATTCCAACTAATCTTTTAAAGCCAGGCATTAATACCATCACATTAAGAATTGTAAATGAATCAGGTAATGCAGGTTTTATTAAAGACAAGCCTTACAGAATTGAACTTGGCGATAGTATTATTGATTTAAAAGGTGAATGGAAATACAAAATAGGCACAACCATCGCGCCGATAAATAGAGAAGATGTTACGCGTTTTCAAGACCAGACTGCATCTATGTATCATGGTATGCTTGAGCCTTTAATTGGCTATGGCATTAAAGGGGTGATTTGGTACCAAGGCGAATCAAATATTAGTCGAGCTGTAGAATATCGAACTATATTTTCGAGGTTAATTAACAGTTGGAGAAAAGAATGGAATCAAGGAGATTTTCCATTTCTTTATGTACAACTAGCAAATAATAATCCTTCAAAACCATTGCCTGCAAATAGTAAATTGGCAGAACTGCAAGAGGCACAGTTTGAAACACTTTCATTACCTAATACAGGAATGTCGGTAACCAATGATATAGGCGAATGGAACGATGTGCATCCAATGAATAAATTAGAAGTGGGTAGGCGATTGGCCTTGGTTGCGCAAAAAATTGCCTACAAAGAATCAACTATTGTTTCTGAAGGACCTACTTATCAATCAATGAAAATTGATGGCAATAAAATTATACTTAGTTTCACAAATATTGGTTCCGGTTTAATGGTAAAAAATTCTACTGAATTAAATCATTTTGCAATTTCAGATAACACTAAAAAATTCGTTTGGGCTTCAGCTAAAATAGTTGGAAATACAGTAGTTGTTTGGAACAAGGATATACTTAGGCCAACCGCAGTTCGGTATGCTTGGGCTGATAATCCTGTTGGTGCGAATTTATACAATAAAGAAGGTTTGCCGGCAGCTTGTTTTAGAACAGAAAAATAAAAGACGTTTAAAAATAATTCAACAATAGAATAGCATGTATAGAAAAATTATAGGTTTGTTTTTTATTTGTTTAGTGAGTCAATGTTTAATGGCGCAAATTAAATTGTCTAAGTCTGATATAGTAAAACTTGATTTTAAAACGATTGCTCAAAAAAAGAAAAGGATTCAAGCAAAAGATCCTGAACTATATCCTGCCTATTTACAGTTATTGAAGGATGCAGATAAGTTGTTAAATTATTTACCTGTAAGTGTAATGGGTAAAACAGATATTCCTCCAAGCGGAGACAAGCACGATTATATGAGTCTAGCGCCTTATTGGTGGCCGAATCCTGCTACAAGTAACGGGTTGCCTTATATTAGAAAAGATGGTGAAATAAATCCGGAAGTAAAAAATTATCCAGACAAAGAACACATGCCAGTTTTATGTGAGCACATTAATTTGTTAGCGCTAGCGTATTATTTTTCACAAGATGAAAAATATGCAAAACACGCAAGTAAACTAATACAAGTTTGGTTTTTAGATCCTGCTACCAAAATGAATCCTAATTTAAAATATGGCCAAGCAGTGAAAGGCGTTGTAGAAGGGAGGGCCGAAGGTTTAATTGATACCCGACAATTTATTTTTGTAATTGACGGGATTGATTTAATAAAAACTTCTAAGTATTGGACTTCGCAAAATCAAAAAGAAATGAAAGTTTGGTTTTCTGCTTTTTTAAATTGGTTGCAAACTAGTGATATTGGCAAAGACGAAATGAATGCGCAAAACAATCATGGTGTTTGGTATGATGCACAAGCATTAGCCATTGCTTTGTATGTAGACAGTACGGAACTTGCAAATAAAATTGTTCAACGTACTGCAAATCGTTTAGACATGCAACAAGATGCAAAAGGGTTTTTTCCATTAGAGTTGGCAAGAACTACTTCATTTCATTATTCCGTATTCATTTTAAATGCCTTTAATGTAATTGCCCAGCTTTCAGAAAAAACAAGCATTAATCTATGGCAACTTAAAACAAGTTCTGGAAAATCACTGAGCCAAGCATTTGACGCATTAATGCCTTTTTTAACAAAGAAAAAAATATGGGATGGTGGTCAACAAATCAGACCATTTAGTTTTCCTGACGGATATCCAATTTTGTTAAGTGCTCGAACAAAATACCATTGTGAGCCATGTTTTGATTTCATTAAATCAGATGCAAAACAGCAATACAAAACTTTATTATTAAATTTGCTTTAATAACAGTACTAATTTTTTAAAAAATAAATTCATGCAAATCAGATTTCAGAATAGTCCAGTTGAAACCAGTAAAATGTCAACTGAAGAATTACGCAATAATTTTTTAATTCAAAACTTAATGAAGCCCGGCGCTATTGAGTTAGTTTATTCTCATTACGATAGAATGATTATTGGTGGTGCAGTGCCTTTAAAAGAAAGTATCAGTTTACCTAATGAAGGTGAATTAAAAGCGGCCTATTTTTTAGAGAGACGCGAACTTGGAATTATTAATGTAGGAGGAGCGGGTATTGTAACTGCAGATGGGATTGATTATGAAATTAGTCGTTTAGAATCTGTTTATTTAGGTAAAGGAACTAGTAATGTTTCTTTCTCAAGTGTAGATGCAAGTGCTCCGGCGTATTTTTATTTATTGTCTACTCCAGCGCACATGTCTTATCCTAATAGAAAAATGACAAAAGAAGAAGCTGCTCCAGTAAATCTTGGCGATATTTCTACTTCAAACAAGCGTACTATTTACAAATACATTCATAATGACGGAATTTCAAGTTGCCAATTGGTGATGGGTTTAACTGTTTTAGAGGCTGGAAGTGTTTGGAATTCAGTTCCACCACATACACATACTAGAAGAATGGAAGCGTATTTTTATTTTGACGTTCATCCAGATCATCGAGTAATGCATTTTATGGGAGAGCCACAAGAAACTAGACATTTAGTAATAGCAAACAATGAAGTGGCTATTTCTGCACCTTGGAGTATGCATTTTGGCGTTGGAACAGCTAGTTATGGTTTTATTTGGGGAATGGCCGGTGAAAACAAAGAGTTCACAGATATGGATCCTCAACCGATTGCATCATTAAAATAATAGGAACTTCCTTACTTGATTAAGTAAAACATTCAGTACAATCTAACTTATAAAAATAGATAGTGCTGGATGTTTTTTTAGTTCATCTAGTTCCAAATCGCCTATTGGTTTTGGCATAAAGCCAATAACTAGCGGGTGCTTATTTGCTTTTTCAATATCAGCAGGATTAACACTAGAGGAAAGTATTACAATAGAAACTTTTGAATGGAATTCCTGAAAATTTTCTGCAAATTCAGTTAAGAATCCCCAGCCATCCATGGTTGGCATATTAATATCAAGAAATATAATATTGGGTAAAACAGCTTGTGCTAATGGTTTTTGAGTTTGTGCTTTAAAATATTCTAATGCTAGTTCTGCGCTATCAATTTTAATCAGTTCATTACAAAATGCGTGCTCCCTTAATACCAATTCATTTAGCATTAACACAATAGGGTCATCATCAACACACATAACAACAGGAATCATAGCAACTTAATCTTTATATTCAGTTTTATCTTGAAAGGTACGTTATATTTGCTTTTTTGGTTGCAAAGATCGCCATTTTTCAATGAAAATCAATGAAAATACCCTTTTTTAACATCGATTTGCTCTCTTATGCTTGATTGTAATATTTTTTTAATAGATGACGATAGTTTACTAAACTATTTAAACTCAGAAATGATTCGAAAAGAGTCTCCCACGAGCATTATTTCGGTATTTGAAAATGCAGAACATGCAATTGAAGCACTAAAAGATATTATAATTAAAAATAATGCGAATTTCCCAGCGTTTATTTTCATAGATATTAATATGCCAAATATGGATGCTTGGGAGTTTTTGGAACTTTTTCACCAATTTCCAGCAAATAACATTTCAAAATGCAAAATAGTCATTCAGTCATCTTCATCGGATCCAATTGATATAGAAAAATCAAAAAAATATGCTTCTGTGTTGGATATTGTTTCAAAACCTTTAACACCAGCAATTTTACAGATGGTTTTTAATGCTTAATTTGGTGTATGTAAGAATTGGTTTTTAATATATCTTACCACATAAATAATTTTTTAAATAATCAATTTAGTTAAATCTTAAACAATGCAATTAGTTAAACGATTCAATGTTTTGCTGATAGAAGACAATGAAGGAGACTTCATGTTGGTTGAAGATTATTTAAATGAAATATTTGATTCTGTTGAAATAACGCATTGCTGGCTTTTAGAAGAAGCGCTAATTGCTTTAAGAAAAAATGAATACGATGTTGTTTTACTAGATTTAACACTTCCTGACAGTAAAGGAAAAGGTTCCATACTTGAAATATTAAGTCTAGCTAAAGACGCCCCTGTTATTGTACTTACTGGTAGAGCAGATAAACAACTTGCCATTGATACATTACAACTTGGGGTAGAAGATTATCTTGTTAAGGACGAAGTAAATGCAACTGTTCTACAAAAAAGTATTAGTTATGGTATTGAACGGAATAAATTCAGATTAATTATTTCGAATAGTGAAAAACGATTTAGGTCAATTATTGCAAATAGTACAGACGGGTTTGCCTTAATTGGAGCAAATGGAAATATTCAAGAAATAAGTTCATTTGGCAAGGAAATTATAGGATTTAATTTGGCCGAAAATGATGGGTTTTTTAGAGTAGAATTTTTGCATCCAGACCATAGAACTGCTGTTATTAGTACTTTTTCGGAAGTGATTAAAAAACCAGGAAAAATAAAACTTTTAGAATTTAAGTACAAGATTCCCAATGCTGGCTATAGGTGGTTAGAATCTACTTTTTATAACTTATTAGAAGATCCAGCAGTGAGGGCGGTAGTGTTGAATTACCGTGATATAACAAAAAGAAAAACAGAAGAAGAAGAACGAAATATATTGATTGAGGAGTTGTTGCAAACAAATGCCGATTTAAAACAATTTGGCTATATCACTTCTCATAATTTGAGAGCCCCTGTTACTAATTTACTTTCAATTGTAGACCTTTTGGAGTCAGATAAAATTTCAGACCTTAAAACCAAAGCGTTGGTTGATGCATTTAAAACTGCATCATTTCAATTGAATGATACCTTGAATGATTTAATAAACGTATTGGTTATTAGAGAAAAAAAATATTTAGCATTACATAAAATTTCTTTTCAAGAAACAGTAGAAAAGAATATTCATAATTTAAGAGAGCTATTAAATACAGAATCAATTAGCATTTCAACTGATTTTTCGGCTGCACCTTCAATTGTATTTGATCCTAGTTATTTAGAAAGCATTTTAATTAATCTATTTACTAATTCTATCAAGTTTGCATCTCCAGATAGAAAACTTCAAATAAGTATCACATCACACAAACTGGGTGATGATACCATACTAGATTTTACAGATAATGGTTTAGGGATGAATATGAAAAATGTAAAGGATAGGATTTTTGGACTATACCAGCGTTTCCACGAAAGGCCTGATAGCAAAGGGATTGGCTTGTATTTAATACAATCGCAAGTAATTGCTTTAGGCGGTAAAATTACAGTAGATAGTGAGGTTGATAAAGGAACTACTTTTTCAATTACGTTCAAGAATCATCAAATATGATTTCTAAAATATTAATGATAGAAGACGATTCAATAACGCAAATGTTGAATAAGATGGTTATGAAAAACACACAATTTTGCAATTCAGTGGATGTTGTTTATAATGGGCATTTGGCAATTGAATATTTAGAAAATTTCACATTAAACAACACAGAAAATAATCTTAAAAAACCTGATTTAATATTACTTGATTTAAATATGCCGGTAATGGATGGTTGGGAGTTTTTAGAAATGTATAAGCAAAAATATGCGGGGCTATTTCCTTGTACGAAAATTTTAATTTTATCATCAACGGTGAATCCAAAAGATAAAGAAAGAGCGGCTCAAGATCCTATTATTATTGGATTTGAGAATAAACCACTTTCGTATAATACGGCAAATAGTTTGAAAGAATTGCCTTTTTTAACGACATTTTTTAACTAAGATTTTATTTTAGAAACAAAATAATCCATCTGGATTTTAAAAATAATAGCAATGAATATATTAGTTGTAGAAGATAATGAAGGAGACTTTTTTCTAGTACAAGAGTATTTAGAAATTAATTTTTCTGATTTATTAATTACACATAATACATTATTAGAGGAGGCTAATATTAGCCTTTTGAATAATAAGTTTGATATTATTTTATTAGATCTATCCCTTCCAGATAGTACAGGAAAGGCTTCTATTGAACATGTAATTAAACTATCAAATGGAGCACCCGTTATTGTTTTAACAGGTTTGAGTGATAGACAAATTGCAATAGATAGTTTAAAACTTGGAGTACAGGATTATTTAATCAAAGACGAGGTAAATGCATTTGTATTACAAAAGAGTATTACCTATAGTATTGAAAGGAATAATATTTCAAAAAACTTGCGAGATAATGAAAAAAAGTATCGTTATCTCTTTGATAATAATCCCGATTCTATTTTTATTTTAAATCCATCTGATTTACAAGTAATAGATGTTAATGAAACCGCCTGTACACTGTTGAATTATTCGAGAGAGCAGTTTTTGCAAATGAATCTCCATCAAATTTCAAAAGAAAGTGAATCGCAAAATATCAATTCTCTTACTAGTAAATTAATAACAGGAAATTCAAATATAGAAAAAGGAATTATTCGTCATTACACCCAAGCTAATGAGATCCTTTTTTTAGATATGGCTTTGCATAAAATTAACTACAATGGTCAAGAAGCAATATTAGCAATTGGTACAGATGTAACTGAAAAGATTAAACTTGAAAAAAGATTAGAAGAAGAGAAGACTAAAAAGAATATGGAAATAACACAAGCCGTTATTTCTGCACAAGAAAATGAACGCCAAGAATTAGGGCTTGAATTACACGATAATGTAAACCAAATTCTAGCAGGATCTTTAATGTACTTGGGTCTTTTAAAAATTGAAACCAAAAGCAATTCAGAATTGTTTTTAGATATAGATAAACTATTAACAGGAGCAATTCAAGAAATTCGAAAACTCTCACATTCATTATTACCACCATCCTTAAATGAATTGTCTTTAAGTGAAGCACTAGATCATATTATTACTATTGCCAAAAAATCAAGACTTTTTGAAATAAAAAAAGATCTAGAGAATTTTAGGGAATACGCTATTTCAGATGCGTTTAAATTGGCTATATATCGCATTGTACAAGAGCAGTTTAATAATATTTTTAAACATGCAAATGCTAAGAATATCCTCATTCAACTATACCACGAAGAAAATAATTTAATCTTGATTATTGCCGATGATGGCAATGGATTTGATACAACTACTACTTCAAATGGGGTGGGTTTATTAAACATTCAAACGCGTGCTTCCTTGTTTAATGGAACCATGCATATCAGCTCTGCACCTAAAATGGGTACTGAAATAAAAGTGGTTTTTCTTAATGCAGAAAATTAATTACTTCATTTTATAGATGGAATTAAATATTTGTGCAACCCACATTAAGGCTAATTATGTCTTTAATAGTTGATTTAAATTCTCGCCGGGAACGATTGCGTAGATATATGATCAATTTTTGCATTTTGGTTGTCTTTATAGCGAAGAATTGATTTTTTTTGCAATTCTTAAACGATTTTATTTACTAAAATGCTTGCCATGATCGTGTGCTATCTCTTGTTGGGTATCAGAAGCTATTTAAAGCTTACCCTTGTTCAATTTAAAAATTTATTACTTGTTTCGCCAAAAAATAAGGCGCAGCAAATGACTTCTAAGTTTGCAATTGCATTTACTGTAATGATTGGGGTTTGTTTTTTGCAACCAATTGCTGCACAGACTACTGCAAAAACAGTTACAGGAAAAGTAACTAGTGCCGACAACCAACCCATTGAAGGTGCAAGTATCAGTTTAAAGGGTGGTGCAAAAGCAACTTCTTCCGATAAAACTGGTAAGTACGCTATAAGTGTTCCTGCTAATGCGGTATTGGTTTATTCATTTGTTGGATACGCTTCAAAACAAGAATCTGTAAACAACAGGTCTGAAATAAATATTTCACTTGTTGCCGAAACCAAAGAAGTTGATGAAGTGGTGGTGATTGGTTATCAAACAGTTAAAAGAAAAGACTTAGTAGGAGCCGTTGCTTCAATTAGTGCAAAAGAATTAAAAGACAATCCTATGAACTCTGCTGCTGAAGCCTTAGCTGGAAAGTTAGCGGGTGTTCAGGTTAGTGTATCGGAAGGTGCTCCAGGTGCCGATGTGGATATTTATGTGCGTGGAAGAAGCTCTATTACACAAAGTGGTTCTCCATTATATGTTGTGGATGGTGTGCAAGTAGAAAATGCATTATCTATTTTATCTCCTCAAGATATTCAAACGATTGACGTTTTAAAAGATGCTGCTTCTACTGCTATTTATGGTGCTCGCGGATCTAATGGTGTTATTTTAATTACTACCAAAGGCGGCAAAAATACAGGTGGCAAAACTTCAGTAGTCTATAACGGTTTTATGGGAGTAAGTAATTTATCTAAGCAATTAGATTTAATGGATCCATACAACTATGTATTATGGGCTTATGAAAGAGCCAAATACACTGAAAACCCAACAGATACAAGTGTTGTAGCGCAGTATATCAAAAGAATGAGCAATTTTGATACAATTGCCAATACCTATAAAAACTATGTGTCTCCACAAAATTGGCAACAAAGAGTTTTAGGTAGAGATGCCATGCAAATGACCCATAATATTTCTGTAACAGGAGGAACTGCTGCTACTCAATATAATTTGAGTGTAACTGCCAACAAACAAGAAGGCTTATTAATTAATTCAGATTACGATAGAAAATTGGCAAGTTTTAGATTCGACCATAAAGTATCAGATAATTTAAAAATTGGTTTTAATGTACGTTATAATCAACAAATAATTGGTGGTGCAGGTACTTCTGATGTAGGAGGAGCGGGTTCAAACAGGTTGCGTCAATATATTAGATATAGGCCGTTTTTATTGCCTGGTCAAGCAGAAGATTTTTATGACCCAACTTTAGATGCCAATAGCCCGGGTAATGGATTGAACTTAGTTAACCCAATTCAAATGGCAGGTGCAGAATATCGTGTTAGAAATATCACAGCGTATAACTATAATGGTTATGTGAATTATAATTTCTCAAAATTGTTTTCATTTAAAAGCACATTTGGGTATGATATGAATACAACCAATTCATATGGTTACGATGATACCCTAACATCAAATTCTAGAAACTACAATAGATTACCTGTTTTAACACTAAATACTGTTGCAAGAGGTACTATTAATAACTCAAATGTGTTTACTTATTCAAACCCTAGCTTGTTTAAATCTAAACATGCTTTAGATGTTTTAGCCGGGCAAGAAATTTATCAAACGAATACAAAAGTTAACAGTTTAGAAGTTAGGTATTTTCCTGTTGGAACTTCACCTGAATTGGCTTTTGCAAACTTAGGTTTAGCAACGCCTCCAGCAGGACTCGCGCAACCAAAACTAGCATCTACCGAAATCAATACTTCCCAATTGTCTTTTTTTGGAAGGATCAATTATAGTTACGACAGAAAGTATTTATTAACCCTAAATTTCAGGGCCGATGGATCTTCTTTATTTGGACCTGATTATAGTAGTTTAATTACGCCAACTGATCCTACAAATCGTAAATGGGGTTACTTTCCTTCTGCCTCAGTTGCATGGAGATTGTCTGATGAAAACTTCATGAAAAAACTTGAATTCATTAGTGATGCAAAAGTTAGGTTGAGTTATGGACAGTCTGGAAATAATAGGATTGCGGCTTATGGTTATACAACAGGTTATGCGCCTCCAACAAATGGTGGATACGGTGTAAATGATGTATTGAATTATACCTTAACACTTCCTTCAAGACTAGGGAATCCTTCACTTAAATGGGAATCATTAACTTCTCAAAACTTAGGATTTGATTTAGGTTTCTTAAAAAATAGAATCACATTAACAGTTGATATCTATTCAAACATTACTAAAAACTTATTGATTGAAAACAAAATACCTCCAACTTCTGGATATACTACACAATATCAAAACGTTGGTAGTACACAGAATGACGGTATTGAATTGCAATTAGGTTCAACCATAATAAGAAATAAAAATTTTAAATGGACTGCTAATTTCAATATTGCATTTAATAAAAACAAAATCACTAGTCTTGGTTCTCAAACAAGTTTTACTGCTAACTCTGGTTGGTTCAGTTCAACGGCAAACCCAGATGATTATTTGTTAAAAGTGGGTGATGAAATAGGTGCTATTTATGGTTTGAAAACAGACGGATTTTATACTACCAATGATTTTACCACTACTAATTATGTAAACGCCGCCAATAATTTAAAGTATCCAACATTATTGTATCAATATACATTAAAGCCAGGTGTTGCTAATGCTGCTGCTGTGCTTTCTACTGGTTTAGCTTCTCCTGGATTAATTAAATATGTAGATGTAAATGGAGATGGAAAAATAACTATTGCAGATGATAGAACTATTATAGGGCATGCACTTCCTAAATTCACTGGTGGATTTAGTCAACAGTTTGCATACAAAAATTTTGATGCAAGTGTTTTCTGTACCTTCTCTTATGGCAATGATGTTTACAATGCAAATAAATTAGAATTTTCTTCTGCTTATGGCGTAGATCAAAATATGCTTGCAATGAATAATAATCGTTGGAGTTATATAGATGCAAGTGGTAACTTACTTCAAAAACAAATTGACGCATCTACTGCAATTGGTATTGCGCCCGATCAGTTATCTGCATTAAATGCAAAAGCTCAAATTTGGCAACCAAGTTTAAGCACCAATGGATTTATACCAAGTTCATATGCAATTGAAGATGGTTCTTATTTAAGGATTTCAAATCTTACTTTAGGATATACACTTCCTCAACAATTAACGCAAAAAGCAAAAATAGGAACGTTTAGAATTTATGCTACTGCTACCAATCTTGCCACCATTACAGGTTATTCAGGATACGATCCAGATGTGAATGCTAGAAGAGGTACACCATTAACACCTGGTGTAGATTATGGTTCTTACCCTCGTGGACGCACATTTGTATTTGGTGTAAACGTTACATTTTAATTAAATAAAAATATTTGTTATGAATACTGTATTAAAAAA
>CAIKZP010000207.1 GCA_903831935.1 uncultured Bacteroidota bacterium
AGCATATCACTGATTTTTCGGTAATCAAATTCAGGAGGCACATCATTAAAAACAGATTTGTTTCTTCCAGCTTCAAATCCAAACCAGGCTTCTAATGTGTGGATAGGCCAAAGAATTGCAATATCAGATACACGCTTGCCGCCGCGTAATAAATACATAGATCTGGCAGCCCAAGTATTGAATCCGGCTAATGCAGGTGCTAGTTTACTATTATAATGAGAAATCAAAGGGGGGATGCGCATAGAGTCTGGTCGGTACCACATACCATGCGGAATGATAAAATTCACTCCACGTGCAAATACATTCATTGCCGCTTTATACAACATAGAAGAATCAGTATTCCTTGTAAACGCACCATAAATTTCAGAAGCCACAACAGGTCTATTGTACATGTCGGCAGCAGAAGAAACTAGTTTAAATCCGGGTCTTCCGTTATTGAATCCAGATATCAGATCCATCATTGGAACTTGCGTGTATTTATAATATTCAAAAATATCACCATGACAACCCACACTCGTTGGTTCGTAATTACCTGGTGGATGAATAAGACTTTTCATTCCGTGTTTGGTATCCCATTCGGCAACTTTACGGTTATAGCCTTCCGCCAAAAGTTGTGAGCGAATAGAAAAGAATGAAATTTTAATTGATTCTGTTGATGGACCGATGTTATGAAATAAGGCAGGTATCGATAACAATGCATTCAAACCCGTACGCTGTTCAAATAAAACATTCATTGCTTTCGACCATGCCCTAGGAAAGGTCCAGAAACCCACATCGTCAGAATAGGAATAGCGAATAGTGCTTCCTAAATAAGGTTTGAGTTGCTGATCATATTTCTGATAAGTCATTGAAAAAAAAGTATCTACTGCAGCGGGATTAAAATAATCTACCACTTTTTCTTCTGGACGTTCCGTATAGAACACCATCACTTTCCATAAACCCTTTGGAGCATTCCAATTAATTAGGCTATCTGTTAATGCGCCGGTAATATTAAAACGCTCCTTTGTTAAAACATTCATTGAAACAACACCCACAAGTTCTCCCTTGAAGGAAACTTTTTCATGCACTTGCTTTTCTCCTGCTACATCAAATTCAATCATTGATAGTTGTCTAACAGATAATTGAGGATATTTAACTACAAAATCAAATCCGGCATTTCCACTAGGAAAATCATTGTCGTCATAAAGAATCACTTGTTTATTTTCCTTTTTGGAGATGTCTAAAATTTCACGGTAATAATTAAAATAATCATCTGTAAGGAAAGCAGGCTTGGTTCCGGGAAATATTTTGCCCTGTTTATTAGTCCGTAAACTCACCGGCAACAAAGCAACACCTCCAAAACCATCTTTATGGTAAGTATCATTTAATTGAAGTTGTATTTCTTTTGAATCTAGTTGACCATTCAAGTGCCAAAATGGAATAGGCCTGTACACATTTTCGGGGGTTTTAAATTTCAATCTAAAATCATCGGCTTGTGCACCTGCATTCATAGCAATGCTACAAATCAACATAAGTGTTAAGGATATAAAAACTGAAGCTTTATGGTTGTGCTTGTGTATTTTAAACATCGTTAAAGTTATTGATTTGTAAAGTCTGGTTAAAAAATAAAAGCGGCTTCTGAAAAAGGAATAATCCGTTTTCTAAAACCCAATTGTGTTTTATTTTCTTCTCAAACTTTATGGTAATTGCTGCAATTAACATTCCCTTTACAATTTAATGTCACTTCATTAACATTAAAGATACCTGCTGATAATATAGACCGGATAGTTTCGCCCTCTTAAAACACTATCCTTTATGAAGCAAATCAAAAATTGTTTTTTTAGTTTATTACCATTGGCAATTTGCTTATTCGTTTTTCAGGCACAGGCTCAAAATGCTACTGTTACAGGCAAAGTTCTTGAAATAGAAACCCTAAAGCCTATTGAAGGCGCAATAGTTTCTGTAAAAAATAGTACACAAAAAGTTACTACAAATGCAGTTGGTGTGTTTACTATTGCTGCTGCAAAAGGCAGTTCATTAATTATTTCTGTTATTGGATACCAAAACAAACAAGTAGTTGTTGGTTCAAGTAGTGTAACTATTGAATTAACTCCTTCAACGGCTGTTTTAGGCGATGTTGTTGTAACTGCGTTGGGAATTAAAAGAGGCGAAAAGTCTTTGGGATATGCAGCTCAATCTGTAACAGAAAATGCAGTTAAAGATGCCAAAACTAATAACTGGGTAAACTCACTTTCTGGAAAAGTTGCTGGTTTAAATATACAAGGAACTGGTTCTGGTCCGATGGGGTCTTCGCGTATTACTTTACGTGGAGAAAACTCTTTAAATCTAGATAATAACCAAGCCCTAATTGTATTAGATGGCGTTGTGATTAGCAGTAAAATTACAGGTACAGGTTTTAAGGCACATCTTGCCACTGATAATCCAGTAGATTATGGTTCTGATTTATCTGATATTAACCCAGATGATATAGCTAGTATCACCGTATTAAAAGGGCCTGGAGCAACAGCTTTGTATGGTAGCCGAGCAGCTAGTGGCGCATTAATTATCACAACTAAAAGTGGCATAAAAAATAAAGGATTAGGCATTACTTACAATGCAAATGTTAGCGTAGATCAAATTAACCGTTTTCCAGATTATCAGTTCGAATATGGCGAAGGAAGAACAAATCTTTATTATTCATATGGCGCATCTGCAGATGGCGTTAATACAAGTACAAATGCCGCAGCAGGAAGGGCTTGGGGGCCAAAATTTAATGGCCAATCATATTTTCAATTCGATCCAAATACACCCAATAATTTAGCGGCCAATAGAACACCATGGGTTGCAAATCCAGATTATATTAAAGGATTTTTTCAAACCGGTCAAACCATTTCAAATAGTATTTCTATTGAAGGTGGAACAGACAAAGGGTCGTCTAGATTATCTATATCACATTTAAAAAATTCTTGGATTGTACCAAACACAGGTTATGAAAGATTGTCAGTGGCCTTTTCTGGAACACAAAAAGTAACAGATAAATTAAAAATAAATGGCAAGCTTACTTACACCAATAAAAAAAGCGACAATCTAATTGCTGCAGGTTACAATAACCAAACATTGATGTATTTTTTAATTATTGGAACTGCGCCTAATATTAATCCTGCTTGGTTTAAACCATATTGGATGCCAGGTTTAGAAGGTATTCAACAAAGAAGCCCAATTTATGCTGGTCCGGATAATCCATATATTGACATGTACGAAGACTTAAACAAACTTCAAAAGCATGGTGTAGTAGGTACTTTCTCTGCCAATTATGAGTTTTCTAAAAAGTTAGAATTAATGGTTCGTTCGGGTGTAGATATGTCGTTTGAATTTCGTTCGCAACAACGTCCTTACAGTATAACAAAATACCCTCAAGGAATGTATAGAGAAGAAAATGTGTTTAGTTATGAAGTTAATACAGATGCATTATTAACCTATAAAGATCAAATTGCTAATAAAATTAAATATTCCTTTTCTGGTGGTGCCAATGCCTTGCAACAAACCTATGATTTTGCAGGTATGTATGCCGATAAGTTGGCCCAACCTGGTATTTATCAAATATCAAATAGTTTAGATCAAGCAGTTGCTGATCCTCAAAAATCTAGGAAAGCAATTAATAGTTTATATGCTACTTCTCAATGGTCTTATTCAGAAAAAGTATTTCTAGATTTTACAGCAAGAAATGATTGGAGTAGTACGCTTCCATACGGTAATAATTCTTTCTTTTATCCTTCAATAAGTTCAAGTATTTTATTGCATGAACTAATTGAAATGCCTAAGCAAGTTTCTTTTGCAAAACTAAGATTATCATGGGCGCAAGTTGGTAATGATACTAGACCTTATCAAACTTCAAAATATTACGACAGAATTTATGGCAATAGCTTTACCAATTCTGCTACTTTATTCAACCCAAGTTTAAAACCAGAAATTATTACTAGTTACGAAGCAGGATTAGATATTAGATTATTCAATAGTCGGTTATCGTTCGATTTAGCAGCATATCAAAATAGTAATAAAAACCAAATCATTGCTATTCCATTAGATCCTACATCTGGGTATTCAAGTGCCTTAATTAATGCAGGTTTAATTGAAAGTAAGGGTGTTGAGGTACAAATAAAAGGCACGCCAATTTCAAACAAAAACTTTAAATGGTTAACCACTTTAAACTGGAATCTCAATAGAAGTTATGTTAAAGAATTAGCCAACGGCGTAACAAGTCAAATTATTTATAGCCATGATGGTAATGTTACAATAGAAGCAAGAGTTGGAGGAAGAATGGGTGATTTATACGGAAAAGGATTTCAGCGTTCACCAGATGGAAAAATAATTTACAGCTCAACTGGATTGCCAGCGCCATTAGATATTAATACAAAAGTTTGGGGCAATGCTTTTGCAGATTGGAAAGCAGGTTTAATGAATGAGTTTGTTTACAAGAATGTTAAATTAAGTGTGTTACTAGATTACCAAAAAGGTGGAAGTATGTTTTCTCAAACAAACCATAAAAACAATACACTTGGTAAAACTAAAGTTACACTACCTGGTAGAGACAATGGCATAGTTGGAGACGGTGTTGTATTAGACCCTGTAACTGGTAAGTATAATCCAAACACTGTTAATGTTACAGCTAGTTCTTATTACGAAACAATTTATGCAATTAGTAATGCAGAAATGAATGTGTTTGATTGTACGTATTTAAAATTAAGAGAAGCAAGATTAGAGTTTAGTTTACCTATTAAATTATTATCTAAAATAGGAATTCAGCAAACAAGTGTAGCGTTATATGGAAGAGACTTATTTAATATTACTAGTTTCCCTGGATTTGATCCGGAAGGTGGCAATATGAATAGCGGTACACTAACACCTGGAGTAGAATTAACTCAATTTCCATCTACAAGAACTATGGGTGTGAATCTTACATTAAAATTCTAAAAGTAAAATAATGAAAAACTTAAAAAATATACATTTTCTCATCATTGTATTTAGTTGTTTGATTTTGTCATCTTGCACTAAAAACTTCGAAAGTATCAATACCGATCCTAATAGACCAAAAGATGTAAATCCCGGTGTTATTTTAGGACAAATGCAATACAGAATTGTAAATAATACAATTGGTGCTTCAAAAAACTTTACACATGAATTAATGCAAGTAGATGCGCCACGTAGTAGCATTAGTGCTGGTGTTCATAGATATTATGTAACAGAAGGGTCTGGATTATGGTCAAGTTTATATACTTACATTACTGATATGGAAGATATCATTACGCTGTCTGATAAAATAGGAGAGAAAAACTATAAAGCAATTGCCCTAGTATATAAATGTTGGGCTTATTCTATTCTTACTGATTTATATGGTTCTGTTCCTTATTCAGAAGCAATTAAAGCAACAAGCAATAATTTCTTGCCAAAATTCGATAATCAAAAAGACATTTATATTAAAATCTTAAATGATTTAGTTACGGCTAATGGCTTATTCGATGATACAAAAGCTTTAACTTATGGTGGAGACTATGTGTATGCTTCAAACGCATTAACAGCTGGAAAAAATATAGGCATTCAAAAGTGGAAAAAATTTAGCAACACGTTACGTTTAAGACTTTTATTAAGAATATCTAAACGTCAGTCTGAAATTGATGTTAGTACGCAAATCAAATCAATTTTAGCAGATCCTATCAAGTATCCGGTATTTGATAGCAATGCAGATGAGTGCATTTACAGATATCCTAATACCAATCCTTATTATAATCCATATTACACGGCAAGACAATTAGATTGGAGAAATGAAATGTACTATACAAAATTCTTTATCAATAAAATGAATACCGACAACGATCCTAGAAGAGCAATTTGGGCGCTTCCAGTTCTAGTAGGAGGGGTTAACGTTTATCAAGGAATTGAAACGGGTTATCCAACCACAACTTCTTATGTTGTAGGCCAAAATTCTAGTTACACCGATGCGTTAAAAACTTCATCTAATTTAGGCGTAATGATGACGTATGCCGAAGAAGAATTCATAAAAGCCGAATTAGTACTTAAAGGTTATGTAACAGGAAAAACATCAAAAGTTCATTATGAAAATGGTATAACAGCTTCAATGATACAATGGGGCACTTCCTTACCTGCTAATTATTTAACACAAGCAGGTGTTGTATATAATGAAGCGGCAACTGCAGATGCACAATTACAACAAATCATGTTGCAAAAATATTATGCATTTTATTTTGTAGACTATCAATCTTGGTTTGAAAAAATCAGAACAGGGTATCCAGTATTAGCTCGAGGAACCGGTATTCCAGCTGAAAATTTATTTCCAGTTAGAGTTCCATATCCTTCTTATTTACAATCATTAAATCCTGCAAATTATGCTGCTGGAGTTCTTGCTAATGGTGGTAAAGATGATAGCAATACAGTTCTTTGGTGGGCTAAATAATATGTCTATTTATAACAATTAACTTTTTTAAATGCGTTCATTATATTTAGTTTGTTTGTTTTCTTTCTGCACAATTATTACAAATGCGCAGCAAGAAAACCTTGCCAAAAATTTAGAAAGCAAAAAAGTATTACTGCCAAATGGTTGGACACTAACTCCGGCAGGCAGAAGTTTAGAAGTAGGAGATCTGCCATTAAATATGGCCGTTTCTTCTACTAAAAAATTAATGGCTGTAACAAATAATGGGCAAGGAATACAAACAGTTCAATTAATAGATACTAAAACAGAAAAAGTTCTAGATAATATTGTAATTCCAAAATCATTTTACGGAATCAAATTTAGTAAAGACGAAAAACAATTATATGTATCTGGCGGGAATGATAATTGGATTATGCAATATGTCATTATCAATAGTAAATTAATATTAAAGGATAGCATTGTATTAGGAAAAGCATGGCCAGTAAAAATATCACCAGCCGGTATAGAAATTGACAATAATAAAAACTTATTGTATGTAGTTACAAAGGAAAATAATTCTTTGTATATAATTGATTTAACTACAAAAAATATAAAGCAAGTAATTAATTTAGGTAATGAGTGTTATGCATGTGTATTATCGGATGATAAAAAATCTTTGTATATCTCTATTTGGGGCGGAAAAAAAATAGCCATTTTTAATACCGAAACAAATAGCGTTAGTAATTTGATTGATGTTTCTTATAATCCAAACGAACTATTACTTTCAAAAAACGGTAAACTTCTTTTTGTAGCAAATGCAGGAGACAATAGTGTTTCCATTATTAATACAGCATCAAAAAAAGTTGTTGAAATATTAGATGCGGCATTATATCCTCAATCTCCTGTAGGGTCTGTAACTAATGGCCTAGCGCTTTCTGAAGACGAAAAAACATTATACATTGCCAATGCCGATAATAATTTTTTGTCTGTTTTTGATGTTAGTGTTTTGGGTAAAAGCAAATCAAAAGGATTCATACCTGTAGGCTGGTATCCAACCAATGTAAAAGTAATTGGACATAGAATATTTGTAACGAATGGAAAGGGGTTTAGTTCATTTGCAAATCCATTAGGTCCTCAACCAGTTAATAAGGGTGTAAAATCTGCAACACATGCAGGAGAAGCAAAGACAGAAGGCAGCAGGATGCAGTATATAGGAAGTTTAATGAAAGGAACCATCAGTATAATAGATGAACCAAATCAAAAAACACAAGAAGTATATACAAAGTTTGTATACAAAAACACGCCATTTAAAAAACAAAACTTACTTACTACAGAGGGGGAAATTGGAAATCCAATACCCATGAAAGTTGGTGCTCCTTCTCCCATTAAATATGTTTTTTATATTTTAAAAGAGAACAGAACATACGACCAAGTATTTGGAGATATTGCCGAAGGAAATGGAGATTCATCACTTTGTTTATTTGGAGAAAAAGTAACACCCAATCAACACAAATTGGCCAAGGAGTATGTTTTGCTAGATAATTTTTATGTTGATGCAGAAGTGAGTGCCGATGGACATAATTGGAGTTTGGGTGCACACGCCAATGATTTTCTTGAAAAAACTTGGCCTTCTGGTTATAGTAATCGTGGTGGTGTAACAGATGGTATGGGTAGAAGACAAATTGCAAACGACAAAGACGGATTTATTTGGGATTTCTGTAAAAAGGCAAATGTTAGTTATAGAACTTATGGTGTTTTTCAGGATAATGAAAAAGGAAATATTCCATCTCTTCGCGGCAAAGAATGTAGTTATTTTTCTACTTTTTATTTGACTAATATTAGAGATACTACAAGGTATCAACAATGGAAAAGAGATTTTGATTCTTTAATTGCAATCAATGCTGTTCCTCATTTTAATTCGGTTCGATTTGGCTCAGACCATACCCAAGGAATGGCGGTAGGAAAGCCAACACCATTTGCCTGTGTAGCAGATAATGATTTAGCAGTAGGATTATTTATTGAGCATTTAAGCCAAAGTAGTATTTGGAATGAGTCGGCTGTTTTTATAGTTGAAGATGATGCGCAAAATGGGCCTGATCACGTTGATGCTCATCGTAGTAATGCACTAGTAATTAGTCCGTATACAAAAAGAAAATTTGTTGATCATACATTATACTCAACTTCTAGTATGTTGCGTACAATGGAATTAATTTTAGGCCTTCCACCAATGAGCCAATATGATGCAGCAGCAATGCCAATGTGGAGGAGTTTTAATTCAACGCCTAATTATTCGAAATTTCAATCTTTGTTGAGTAGCGTAAATTTAAATGACATTAATAAAATAAATTCTCCCTCTGCCAGAAGATCCGAAAAATTAGATTTTTCAGATGCCGACAAAGTAAATGACCATGTTTTTAATGAAATTTTATGGAAAGGTATTAAAGGCGAAAGCGCAATAGTACCAGCGCCAAGAAGAACTGCTTTTGTTAGAATTGTAGATTAGGCAAATACTGTAAAATCCACACATAATGCCACGTACGATACCCACGTACGATACCCTTTATAGTTATATTAATTTTCATTACCCGTGAGAAAGAAGTCTTTGAAAATTAAATTTGCTTATTTTTCTAGTGCAAACGCTATATAAGAATCACCTGTCTTTGCTTTTAATTTTCCACCTCCACAAGCAATTACCACATACTGTTTTCCATTCTTTTCATAAACAGCAGGCGTAGCAAAACCAGCTGCCGGCAAGTCTAGTTCTAATAACATTTTTCCTGTTCTTTTATTGAACGCGCGAAACTTGGCATCTTTTGTGGCCGCAATAAAAATCAATCCCCCAGCAGTTACAACAGGTCCGCCATAATTCTCAGTGCCGCTATGAATACCCTTTGCTTTTAACTCAGGATAATCTCCAAGTGTATCCTTCCAAACAAGTTCACCTGTATTTAAGTTGATGGCATTAAGCGTGCCCCAGGGTGGCGCTACTGCAGGGTATCCTTCCTTTGTTAAAAATTTATTATAGCCCGTTGAAGTGTAAGGCATTTTATACCATTGTTCTGATGCTCTAATCTGCGCAACAAATTTTTGTTTCTGTAAAGTCTCGTTTTTCAAAATAAAACTTGCTAATGCTTTTTTCTCAGAGAGGGCAAGTTGTGGTAGGGCAGGCATCATTCTTCTACCGGAACTTAATAAAGAATTGAATTGTTCTTCCGTATATTTTTTATTAATATCTATTAATGGCGGATAATTTCCTGCCCCTTTTTGATCAGGTCCATGGCAGGCCATACAGGTTGTTTGATACAATCTTTCTCCTGCCATCAAATTAGTTTCCGCCAATACTGGATTATCTTTAAGGTTAACCATGGTCAAAACCCAAGGCATTTCGCTGGCATTCACATATAAGATTCCCGTTGCTGGATCAAAGGCGGGTCCGCCCCATTCTGCACCACCATCAAAGCCAGGAAAAATAACCGTTCCTTCTTTCGATGGTGGATGAAACATATTCCCAGTTTTATAACCAGCTAATCTTTTTTTGATATCCTGAAAAGAGGAATCAGGAACAATTGTATTTAAATCTTTCTCTAATAAATTTTGTCTTGCAAATGGTTTAAAGAAGGATGGGATTGGTTGTGTAGGAGATGGTTTTTCGCCTACAAGTTCACTACTATTTGGAACTGCTGTTTCATTAATGGGATATATCGGTTTACCTGTTGAGCGATCTAAAAGAAAAATAAATCCGCTTTTGCTCACACTTGCAACAGCATCAATTTTTTTTCCATCTTTTAAAATATTTACTAGTACCGGAGCTGTTGGTAAATCCCTATCCCAGATATCATGATGTACTGTTTGAAAATGCCAGATGCGTTTACCTGTTTGTGCATCCAATGCAACAACTGAATTTGCGAATAAATTATCCCCAGTTCTTTTGCCTCCATAAAAATCATAAGAAGCAGAACCAATTGGAGCAAACACAATTCCTTTTTCTTCATCCATGCTGAAACCCGCCCAGGCATTTGCTCCGCCAATATGCTGATAGGCTTCTTTATTATCCCAACTTTCAAAACCTGCTTCACCTGGTTGCGGAATCGTGTGAAAAATCCAACTCATTTTTCCTGTATGCACATCGTACGCACGAATATGTCCGGGTGCCGCTGCAGCATCCTCAGAAACCCTTGTTCCTACAATAATCAAGTCTTTATAAATGATACCGGGCGTAGTAGAAGCTACATATAAATTGCTGGCATCAACACCAAGATCTTGATGTAAATCGAACTTACCATTTACCCCAAAAGAAAGAAAGGGCTTGCCTGTTAAAGCATTAATGCAATACATAGATCCACTAGCCGAATAAAAAATACGTTGATCGTTTTTGCCGTTTTTGTAAAATGCTATACCTCTGCACACATTCATAGAAAAATAGCCTGCGCCCTTTGCCGAACTCAAATTAGGCTCAGCAGGATTGAAAACCCATTGTTCTTTTCCTGTTGCGGCATCGAGTGCAAATAATTTTAATTTGGGGGAAACACCATAAAGAATTCCATCAATAATCAAGGGATTGACTTGTATTTGACTCTTCTCATCTGCATCACCAGCATGATATTCCCATGCTTTTTTTAAATTAACAACATTAATAGTATCAATCTGATTTAAACTTGAGTAGTGGTTGTTGGCTTTATTGCCACCATAATTTGTCCATTCAACTGCATTTCTACAAGAAGTTAAAAATGTAATAATCAGTATTTGACATATAAGCAATTTTGATACTGCTTTGCAAATACAGCTTCCGCCTCTATTTATAATAACTTTCTCCTCTAAATTCAATATCATAGTACTTTAATTATAATGAGACTCCTCTTTTCCAAGGGATAAAATCATCCTGACCTAATTGAACAGCTTTTGGAGAATACTTTCCACTAGCAACTTTGATACAGAATTCTAAAATTTCTTCCCCCATTTGCGCTACTGTTTTTTCTCCTGTAATTATGGCGCCGGTATCTATATCAATTATATCGGGCATTCGTTTAGCTAGATCAGAGTTAGTAGCAACTTTAATAACAGGACAAACAGGATTACCGGTAGGTGTACCTAATCCAGTCGTAAATAAAATAAGTGTAGCTCCGGCAGCCGCCTTACCAGTAGTTGCTTCCACATCATTTCCTGGGGTACACACTAAATTCAATCCCCTTATTGTAGTTGGCTCTGTATAATCTAGCACATCAGTTACTGGAGAATATCCACCTTTCGTTGCTGCTCCAGTACTTTTTATTGCATCTGTAGTTAATCCGTCCTTTATATTCCCTGGAGAAGGATTCATATGAAACCCAGAACCAACTGCATGAGCACTATCATTATATTGCTGCATCAGTTTAATAAATTTATTCGCGATAGTTTCAGATGTGCAACGATCAATTAAATCTTGCTCTGCACCACATAATTCAGGAAATTCAGCAAGTAATACTGTTCCTCCCAGAGCTACTAAAATATCAGCAGCAACACCCACAGCAGGATTCGCAGAAATACCACTAAACCCATCGCTTCCTCCACATTTTACACCAAGCACCAGTTTGTTTAAAGGAGCTGGCTCTCGATTAATATTGTTTACATTTTTTAAATTTATAAATGTTTGAAGGATGGCTTCTTTAATGAAATTATTTTCGCTTTTTTCAAGTTGTTGTTCGAAAACTAAAAGTGGTTTTTTAAAATTTGGATTCCGCTTAAAAATATCCGATTTCAATTGCTCAACTTGTAAATGCTGACACCCTAGACTCAATACAGTAATCCCTGCAACATTCGGATGGTCTGCATAAGCTGCTAATAATTTGCTTAAAACTTCAGAATCGTCTCTTGTGCCACCACATCCACCCTGATGGTTTAAAAATTTAATACCATCAATATTTTTAAATACTTTTTTGGAAGGTTCACTATAAGCAGAGAACTCGATATTTAAAATATCTTCCTCGTTTTCAATACTTTGAGAAAGAAGATTAGCGTAGTTCAAATACTTATCTGTTACAGCATACCCTAAGCTATGATGAAGCGCTTCTTTGATTACATCTAAATTTCTATTTTCACAAAATACTGTGGGCATAAATAACCAATAATTGGCTGTTCCTACTTTACCATCACTTCTTTTATACCCCATGAAATTTCGCCCTTTGAATTTTGAAATATCTGGTTTCTCCCATTGATATTGGTTTTCACGATATGCAAAAGAAGCTGCTTCATGTATTGTATTTAAAGTAGTCATTTTCATACCAGATTTTACTTCTTTAGTCAGTTTACCTACTATCACCCCATACATATAAACCAACTCTCCTTCTTGCATATCGTTAATGAAAATTTTATGCTTTGAAGGAATATCCTCTTTCAGAATAACAATCCTCTCACTATCTTGTAATATTGTCCCTTGGGATAAATCAGTTAATGTTATGAGGACATTATCTTTTCCATTTATTTTTAAAAATTTTCTGGTTAGATCTGACATTTAATTCCGTATTGCATTACACCTAATTTGCAACTAAAAGTATACAAAGAGTAAGGTGATTTATTAAAGCGGATTATTCAAAGAGTAAACTATTTTACCATAATGAAAATTAAGTGAAAAATGAAACGTATAAACAGTTAACTTAACAGCTCAATCTATTTAATGAAAGCTTCATTACTTGTTGATGCTCCAATATTGGAGAAAAAACAGATTTGGGTAAAAAAAGTAAATAAACCTTTTTTTGACCATAATTTTCATTTTCACAAAACCGAAGAAATTTGTTGGATTGAAGAAGGAAGTGGGAATATAATTGTTGGAGACTTTCTTGGAAGATTCGAAGAAAATGACCTAATTATATTTGGTATGGGTCTTCCACATATACTTAGATGCGACAACGCATTTCATCAACCTAATTCCAAAAAACATACAATTGCACATAGTATTTATTTTACTGAAGCGCATATCCGTTCATTAACTGATGACCCCGCTATGTTGTATGAGATTCAACAGTATATTAAAAAAGCTGAGAGGGGATACCAACTAAATGGAAAGGAAAAGGCAACAGCAATTGAACTTTTGCAAAAGGTGATCATTAGTACTAAATTCGAACAACTTGGACATTTTCTTCGTCTACTAGAATTCTTGCACGGCTGCAAAAAATGCTTACCCTTGGCAAGTAGTAATTTCCAGTTAAATCCATCTGAAACAGAGATGAAACGGTTTACAGAGGTTTATGATTACTTACTTAAAAATTTTCAGCAACATATTAGCCTTGCCGAAGTTGCTTCTATATGCTCTATGACAACAAACGCTTTCTGCCGATTTTTTAAAAACAAGACTCAAAAGACTTTAGTGCAATTTCTAACAGAAATACGTATTGGGCATGCATGCACTTTATTACAAAATGAAAATTTACCAATAAAAAATCTTTGCTATGAATGCGGGTTCAACAATCCGGTTCTATTTCACAGGGCTTTCAAGAGTATTACAGGAAAAACACCCAAACTTTTCCGAGAAGGCATTAATGTGCTTCATTAAAAAACTAACTGCAGGTATTGGCAATACGTATCTTACTCGCATTACGTTTATTGATAAACTTTAATTAATAAGGCTGCCACTAATGGGCAGCCTTATTAATTAATTTCAAAAACAATTTAATTAGTAACCAGGATTCTGTGGTTTTAAATTATAGTTTGCATCCATAGCTGCCTGTGGGATCGGAAACAACTCACTTTTGCCAGTCACAAAACCATATCCTAGATAAGCATTAAAAGTGGAAAACATATACGTATTTTTAAACCAAGATACTTTATTGCTGCTTGATATTGGAGCGGCCGGTATAACTGTATTATCAATTGGTACAAAAGCAGGTGTTGGTGTATAAAAAGAGTTTGCCCAAATTTTTCCATCAATTGCAATTGCATTTTGATAAAAATACATGGAGACAGGCAAATTCGCTGTCATAGTATACGCTGGCGGTGGTGCCATATAACTTGGTGCTGTCATTGCTATTCCCGCTTCCATATTTGCTAAATTTGCATTGCTTTCTTTAAGTGCAACACCTAATAAATTCCACCGAATTAAATCCCACTTGCGTATACCTTCTCCACCAAATTCTAGTCCTCTTTCTCTTATTAATAATTTTAAAAATCCAACTTTATCTGTAGGCACAACCGGAACTAAAGCGGCATTACCACCATGTCCTCTTTGACTTACTTCTATAAAATCAGCAATTGCATTGGCACTTGGTCCATTATTAATTTCATTGTCAACTTCTGCATTCATTAATAATACATCAGAGAATCTAATTAAAGGCCAGTTTAATTGCAAGTATTGAATCGATGAATTAGAAGCTGGTGTAAGTGTTACAGGATTTGTACCAGATGTTGCACCAGAACTCATATAATAACTAGGGCTAGTAACCCAATCTCTTCTGAATTTTCCATCATACATAACTTGATTTGAATGATGGCCTCTGCCATAAACATCTCTTACCACTTCAAAGGGTACAAATGATACATCTCTTCTTACATCGGTAGAATCAAATTGATAAAAATAAGTAGGGAGCATATTCCCATATGACCCTCCTACACCATTTATTTTGGTGCCATTTATAATACCTATTTTACTATCAGCGTTCGAGCCACTTGCCTCAGCTATTTGCATAATTAATTCTCCAGATCCATCAACTGGCTTGTGCGCATCAATCACATCTTTCCAAAATGATTTAAATCCACCTGAAAATAAGGTATGTTGATTCCTATTAGCAATTAATGTATCAGTTTCAGCTTTTGTTATTTTGTAATAATCAAGGTACTTACTTACTTGACTCATTTGGCCGTTTTGACGCAATGAATAACCACCTGCAAACAAAGCAATTTTAGCACGTAATGCCATTGCAGTTCCTTTGGTGAAACGCTCATCTTGTGCAACTTCGGTTCTCCAAGGCATTAATGGTTTTGCTACAACAAGGTCTGCTAAAATATGGTCGTAAATAGTGTCGCGGCTTGTTCTTCCTAAGAATAAATCAGTCAAAAACATAGAAGGTTGCCATTGTGTTGGAACATCTCCCCAAAGTCGAATTAATTCAAAATAATATTGTGCTCTAATTACCAAAGACTCTCCTAATAATCTTTGTAATTCTGCTTTTTCTGATGAAGAACCATTTATGTATTGTGGCATTTTGGGAATAAAATAAATACAGTTATTCGCTCTTTCAATACCCGCATAAAACAGATTGAATGTATTTACAATATCTGTATTAGCGGCAGTTGCCATATAGTGGGCTTCTTGTGTTCTTGCATCACTCAAATAAGAGCCTCCACCCAAAATACAATCATCATCATACGCATAAAAGACACTTACCCTTCCCCCATATCCAAAATCACCCGCCATGCCAAGATAAGCTCCCATTACTGCTGCTTTAGCATTTGGCACATTGTCAAATACAACGCTCGGATCAATAGTAGAAAGTGGTGCAGGGGATAAATATTTTTTACATGAAAGAGACAATAATACCGTTACTGCAAAGAGTAAGATAATTGTATTTTGTTGCAATTTTTTTAATACAGTATTCATAACAAATATTTTTATTTAATTAAAATGTAACGTTTACACCAAATACAAATGTGCGTCCACGAGGGTAAGAACCATAATCTACACCAGGTGTTAATGGTGTACCTCTTCTA
>CAIKZP010000208.1 GCA_903831935.1 uncultured Bacteroidota bacterium
CTAACCACTATTTATACCGACAATAAAATTGTAGGATTAATGTATCCTATAATTATTGCCACTATTTGTATGGTTATTGGTGCCATTTATATTAGCAATAGAATAGATCCTGCTGTTGATCGTTAAACAAAATTGAATCTTTAAAAAATTAACAATATGAATGCTATTAAAAGATACGCCGGATTAATTTGGATTATTTTAGGTCCATTGGGCATACATTATTTATTACAAACAGCTAGTGCTGAAATTGCCAAAAAACCCGGAATTGACACGCAAATTCAATGGGGCGTATTCATTACGGTCTTTTATCCAATAGCTATTGGCTTTATTCTTTTTGGATTGTATGCCTTAGAAGGTAACTACGATCACTTGCCCGAAGCAAGCTCAGAAATTGATGATTACGAAGCAAAACCTTTGTAGTCAACACAAAATCGCTGTATTTGGAATACATACTGCAAAATAATTGCTGTAATTTTATAATGCAGTAAGATAGTTATTTGAATAAGTCATTCATTTTATTGCTAGGTAACAAAAACAACTATTTTGGTATCTACTAAATAAGGGAGCTCAAATTCCTTTCAATGATTTTGTATGATGAATGTTCGAATCCCCTATAATGTTGCAAGGCTAATGCTATTGAAAGTATTGGCTAGTGTTGTCTTTTCTTTACTGATTGTTTTCAGTGCTTCAGGTCAATCTTATACTGTTTCTGTTTGCAGTGGTACAGCTTTTAGTTTTACAGATCCTTCAGCGCCAACTGGTACCACTTATACTTGGGGAACGCCCACTGTTTTTCCAACAGGTACAATTACTGGCTCAAGCCTTAAAAACACCCCACAGGCAAGCGTTTCACAAACACTAACCAATAGTAGTACTGCCTCTGGAACGGTTACTTATACTGTTACAGGCTCTAATAGCGCCACCCCTTATCAGGTATTTGTTACTGTAAAACCAAGCCCGGCTTTGAATAGCACCTTAACACCATCATCAATTTGTTCAGGTACTTATTTTAATTATAACCCCACCAGCGCAACAGCAGGTGCCAGTTTTGCATGGAGTAGGGCTGCAGTTAATGGCATTAGTAATACTGCTGCAACAGGTACTGGAACAATCAATGAATTACTTACTAATACCTCGGCAAGTTCGGTGGTTGTGAATTATATTTTTACCTTAACAGCTAATGGATGTACTAATACACAAACAGTTCCTGTTACTGTTAAACCAAGTCCGGTACTTAGTAATATTGCAACAGTTTTTTCTAATTGTAGTGGGTCTGCATTTTTGTATACGCCTTTAAGTGCTACTACCGGAACTAGTTTTACTTGGAGTAGGGCTGCGGTTGCAGGAATTAGTAATGCTGCAGTACAGGGTACATCATTGGGCACCATAAATGAAGTACTTACTAATACTACAGCAAACCCTGTTTTGGTTAATTATGATTATATTGAAATAGCAAATGGATGTACCAATTACCAAACAATAACTGTTACTGTAAATCCACTTCCAACACTTAGTGGAACAGCTACACCTTCTGCTATTTGTAGTGGTGCAACATTTAATTATACCCCAACTTCTTTATCGAATAATACCAGCTTTTCTTGGACCAGAAGTCCTGTTGCAGGTATAAATAATGGCAATACTAGTTTTGGTGTGAATAATCCTTTAGAGCAATTAACAAACACAACATTAATTCCTATTTCGGTACTATATGTTTATACCCTTAACAATAATACTACAGGATGTGTGAATACGCAATTGGTACAAGTGACTGTTAATCCAGTACCCAATGCAGCAGACCAAATTGTAAGTAGTTGTAGTGGCACAAATTTTATGTCGTCTCCAAATGGTGTGCCAAACAATACATTGTATACTTGGTCTTCTCCTACAATAACAGTAGGTTCAATTACTGGTGGCAGTGCGGTGGTGGTTCCACAAACTTTTATTGGGCAAGTGCTTACAAATAATGGCGGATCAACTGCAACAGCTGTTTATACTGTTACACCAAATACCTATGGATGTATTGGTAGTAATTTTTTAGTAACTGTAAATGTGAATACCACAAATGCAACATCCATGTTAAATAGCACATTGGTTCCACCTGCTATTTGTAGTGGCACTGCTTTTAATTACGCGCCAGCTAGTATAACTGCGGGTACTAATTTTGCATGGAAAAGATTTTTTACAGCGGGTATCTCTACTTTGCCAACAAGCGGTGTTGGTAATCCGAGTGAGGTATTAGTTAACAGCACCTATCTTCCTGTAACTACCTATTATGCATACACCCTAACAAATGGTACAGGTTGTTCAAATACGCAACAAGTAGCTGTAATTGTAAACCCTCCTACAGCCTTAAGTAGTTCTACAACACCAACACCAATTTGTAGTAATACGGCATTTACTTATTTGCCTACTAGTAATACTTTGGGTACTACTTTTAATTGGTCTAGGGTTGCTGTTGCTGGTATTAGTAATACACCTTCAAGTGGTATTGGTAATCCGAACGAAGTTTTAATTAACACAACAACGCTTCCAATTATTGTTACGTATAATTATTTTATGAGTACGGCAAATGGTTGTACCAATAACCAGAATGTAACTGTTCAAGTAAATCCAACTCCAGCATTAACAACTACGCTAACTCCAGCAGATATATGTAGTGGAACAAGTTTTAATTATATTCCATCTGCTAATATTGCGGGTACAAGTTTTATATGGTCTAGGTCTGTCATTCCTGCTATTAGTAATGGCGCTGCAACTGGCATAAATAATCCTTCCGAAATATTAGTAAATACATCAAACAGTCCGGTAACTGTATATTTCGACTATACACTAACAGCTAGTGGCTGCAGTACAATACAAACAGTTGCGGTTGTAGTAAATCCTACCCCAACCGTTTTAAATTTAACAAGTACTGCTTGTAGTAATACTGCGTTTTCTATTGCACCAAATAATGTTCCTGTAGGTACGCAATATACTTGGACGATGCCTGTTTATACACCAGCTGCTGCACTAACAGGTGGCTCAATTCAAATCGTTCCGCAAAATACAATTAGCGAAACAATTCAAAATCAAACACTCAATAATGCACTAGCAACTTATACAATTACACCAATTGCTGGAACTTGTGTTGGATCTTCTTTTGTAATTGATATTACTATTAAACCAGTACCATTTATAGCTGACCAACTTTTAGCAGCGGTATGTAGTGGTAATACATTTAACTATCAACCCATAGGTGTTCCTGTTGGAACGGTTTATACTTGGAGCAATCCATTACAAGCGCCTTTATTGAGTATTACCGGAGGCAGTGCTCAATCAATCAACCAAAATAATATTGCACAAAAATTATTCACTAATAATAATATTTCTGACTCTGCTATTTATACGGTAACACCAGCTGCAAATGGTTGTATTGGAAATTCGTTTAAATTGACAGTTCCTGTTAGTCCTGTACCAGTAATTAATAATATTAATGATACCATTTGTTCTGGTTCTTATTTTTCTATTCAACCAGGTTCAGTACCTTCTAACACACAATATACTTGGCCTACTCCAGTCAATTATCCTTTTGGTGCAAATATTGGTGGAGCTGCACAGCTAGTTCCTGTTTCTATTATTTCTCAAAAATTAACGAACTCAACAAACAGTTCTGCACAAACGGTATATACAATTAGTCCGGTTGCAGGAGCTTGTGCTGGAAATGCATTTACAATAATTGAAACAGTGGGAGTGTCACTTCCTTTTATTAGTAATCAATCAGCTACAATATGCAGTGGTACTAGTTTTGATGCAACTCCTTTAAACGCGCCACTAGGAACTACGTACACATGGGGAATTCCTGTAACAACACCTGTAGGAACCGTTTCTGGTGTTAGTGGAAAAGCAACACCACAACAAAAAATCAGTCAATATTTAATAAATTTAAGTAGCGTAACTGATACAGTTGTTTACACAGTGGTTCCGTATAATACGGGTTGTTATGGCAATGTTTTTTCTGCAACTGTTAATGTTCTTGCATCGCCAAAAGCTACTATTACAGGGCGTTCGGTGGTTTGTAGAACGCCTAACGATACAGTATCAATAAGCTTTACGGGTAATGCGCCATGGAGTTTTACTTATATAGATAGTACCAGTATTAATACCAAGAAAAATATTACTACATCGCCTTATACCTGGATTGTTCCTTCCATTCCAAACAATCCATATCGTAATTTTATTGTAACAGACGTAAAAGACTATGCTTGCTTAAATACTGTAGATACATTTTATTTTCAGCAAAAAGTGAATCCATTACCTGTTGGAAAAATCATTTCATTACACGGAATTTATTTATGCGATAATATAGTTGATACTTTATTTGTTAGTTCTAGTAAAGCTGATACACTCAGTTATCAATGGGCATTAAACGGCACGGCTATTCCTGGTGCTATAACTGATAGCATAGGAACCCTTACCCCTGGTAATTACAATGCCATCCTCACCAATCAATATGGTTGTGTGGATACTGCTGCTACATCAGTGGGTTTGATTTTAATTACGCGCCCTAACTTACAAATCAGTTATGATTCTTATTGTATTAATCAACTGATTCATTTTACAAATCAAACAGATACAACTAATACTGGTTCTATTAAATGGCTATGGGATTTAGGGGATAGTACTTCAACAAATACTTTTAATGCAACCAATACTTATTATACAGGAGGCAACAGGCATATACGCTTAACTGCAACACAATTAAATTGTCCATTAAATCCAATTTCTGGAGATGCAACTTTAGATATTGCTTTTCCAATTCCTGCACTAAGAATGCCTTCTGTTAGTGCTTACAAAGGAGTGCCTGCACCTATTGCTGCAAGAATGATTAACGGATATCGATATCGATGGGTGCCTTCTTGGGGAATTAATTTACCAGATAGTGCGAATGTGAATTTTAATTATGCCAACACACAAGAATATTTAATTCATTTGATTTCACCAGCAGGATGTATTACACCCGATTCAGTATTGGTTAGGGTGTTTGATAATAATTTGGTAGACATTATGGTGCCAAAATCATTTACGCCAAATTCAGATGGCACAAATGATATATTGTATCCTTATATAGCAGGGATTAAAACATTCCATTATTTTAAAGTTTTCAATAGATATGGCAAGTTGCTTTTTGAAACCAAGGACCCTGATACTGGATGGTCTGGAAATTTTAATGGTGAGGCGCAGCCAATGTCAATTTATTTATGGATGGCAGAAGGGATTGCAGCAGATGGAACCATTGTTCAGAAAAAAGGAGAAACATTGTTGCTCCGCTAATAAAATTATATGATGAACAAATCATTAATATTGGGTCTGTTTTTTTGTGGCATTGTCACTGTGCAATTGCATGCACAAGATCCTATCTTTTCGCAATTTTATTCATCGCCCTTAAGCATTAATCCTGCATTGGCGGGCAATAGTAATGCTAATTGGCGAATAGCTGGAAACCAAAGAGACCAATGGATTGCTTCGGGTATAGAGCCTTTAAACACTACTTCATTTTCTTTTGATGGAAAGCTGTTTAAGCAGTCTAGAAACGAAAATAATTATATTGGTGGGGGTATTTATTTTATGCAAGACAAAGGGCTTTCTGGCGCTTATAAAAGCACTTCTTTAAATATTGTAGCTAGTTCGCACGTGAGTTTAGACGAAGACGATCAAAACGGAATATCGGCAGGCATTGGTGGAAATTATTCAAACACATTTATAGATTTTTCGCAACTATCTTTTTCTACGCAGTTGTCTTCTTCGGGGTTTAATAGGGCATTACCAACAAACGAATTATCGTTGAGTGATATCAAACCTTATTTCTCGGTATTTGCTGGCGTAACCTATAATTATACTACCGACCAATCTAATTTTGATATAGGTGTTGCGGGCTATCGATTTATGAAAACAAACCGTACGGCACTAAACAATCCAAATCAATTAGATCCGCCAAGATTCAATATCCATGCGGGTTATCAAACTTATATTAATGAGCGTTTGGTATTTAATTCTAATGTATTGTATGCAATAGAAAGTAGCAATGATATGTATGTTGCTGGTGTAAACTTGGGTAGTATTTTAGATGATGAAGAGCAGCCCACTGTGTTAAATACAGGGTTATGGTATAAGCAGGGCGGAACAGTTATTCCTTATTTAGGTTTATCTTATAAAAATGTTCAAGGTGGATTAACTTACGATATTAACCTGCCAAATACTACAAATACCTTGAGTACTTTAAAAACTTTTGAAATATCTTTAAGCATTCACTCACCTGAGCGAACCAAGCGTGGGATACCTTGCCCTTGGAAATAATTGTTGACCATCAATTTATTATTTTGAAAAAAAGACAAGACTATATTTCTTGGGACGAATATTTTATGGGTGTGGCTTTATTGTCGGCCTGCAGAAGCAAAGACCCTAATACACAAGTAGGTGCCTGTATTGTAAATCAAAAAAATAGAATTGTAGGAGCAGGATATAATGGACTACCAACTGGTTGCGATGACGATGCTTTTCCTTGGCAAAAGCAGGGAGAATTTTTAGAAACAAAATATCCTTTTGTATGTCATGCAGAACTCAATGCTATTTTAAATAATATTGGCATGGACTTACATGGTTGTAAAATTTATACGGCTTTATTTCCTTGCAACGAATGTTCAAAAGCCATTATACAATCGGGCATTAAAGAAGTGATTTATTTATCGGATAAATACGAAGCATCAGACGCTGCAAAAGCGTCTAGAATGATGTTGCAGAGCGCTGGTGTAGTTTGCAGAAAAGTAGTTACAAACAGACCACAGGTTGTACTTTCTTTTAATGAAGCCGATGTATAAATAGTTTCATTTAATCTTTGCTTGCCATGAAAAAAATACTTGCTTTTGTTTTTGTCTGTTTATTTTTTGTGCCTGTTATAAAAGCACAAGAACTTGTTGCTACTGCCAATCATTTTATAGAATTATTAAATGATGAACAAAAAGTAAAAGCATTATTTCCATTTGATGCCGAAGAGCGTTATACTTTTTTCTTTGTGCCAAGAAACGATCGAAAAGGAATTACGTTTAATGAGTTAAATGCCGAACAAAAAATAGCAGCATTCTCGTTCATTCAATCTGGCTTAAGCGCGCAAACGGTTAAAAAAGTACAGCAGATTATGCAAATGGAAACAGTTCTTAAAGAAATTGAAAAGCGAAAAGAGAACGACAATTATAGAGACACAGGAAAATATTATATCAGCATATTTGGAGTTCCGGGTGCAAAAAATATTTGGGGATGGCGTTTAGAAGGACACCATACTTCTTTTCATTTTTCTGCAGCCAACAACAAACTAGTATCTGGCACACCTTCTTTTTTAGGATCTAATCCTGCTATTGTTCAAAACGGTCCTAAAAAAGGCTTGCAAATTTTAAAAGAAGAATCAGACCAAGGATTTGCTTTTTTACATATTTTAACCGAATTGCAAATACAAAAAGCAACCATTAATAGTATTGCGCCCGATTCAATTATTACATCGAACCACCGAGTAGCAATGCTAGCCAATCCACAAGGAATTATGTATAGCGAATTGAATGCTGCACAAAAACAACAATTGCTAAAATTGATTAATGTGTATGTGCACCGTTACACCAAATTATTTGCCGAAGACTTACTCAAAGAAATTCAACAAGCAGGTTTAGACAATCTTCATTTTTCTTGGGCAGGTAATACAACAGAAGTATTTGGCAAAGCCTATTATTATAGCATACAAGGCCCTACCGTGATTATTGAATTTGATAACTCACAAAATAATGCCAATCATATTCATACCATTTTAAGAGATCTAAAACACGATTTTGGTGGAGATGATTTATTAGAGCATTATCATGCATCGCATAAAAACTAGTGTAAAAAAGCAAGCAGATAGCTAAGAAATTTCTGCTAACTTTAGTTTTAAACGATGCCATTTTGCAAAGACGATTATTTTTACGCAGTTCCGGAATTTTTGCAGCAGGGATGTATGCTTCAACTGCTCGCGCAATTGCAGGACCTTTCTTACCAGGAGAAATTACACACAATATTCCCGTTGATAAAAAATTAGACCCATCTTGGGTTAAGTCATTATCGAAGCGTGGGTTTGCAACCAAATATTATCAGTCAAAAAACGAATTGAAATATATTGGAATGCCAGTTGGTGGTATTTACACAGGTACTGTTTATTTGGGCGGCGATGGTAAACTTTGGTTATGGGATATTTTTAATGCAAATCAAAATGGAATTGATCCTAAAACAATTGAATGGACCTTAAATAAAACCATTAAAATTAATGCACAGAATGGCGCTGGATATGTACAACCATCACAACAAATTCGTCCACTAGAACAAGGATTTGCTTTTAAAATTACTATTGGCAATAATACATTTATTAAAAAAATGGATGCCAACGATTGGGATGATATTGTTTTTGAAGCGAGTTATCCAATGGCAAAAATTCACTACATCGACCACCAAGTTCCTATTGATATTACCGCAACTGTTTATTCGCCATTTATAGCACTAGATGACAGAAATTCTGGACTACCCTGCACCATTTACAGTTTTCAAATAAAAAATAAATCAACACAACCAATAAGCGTTTCAATTTTAGGTTGGTTAGAAAACAAAGTGAGTATTAAATCGGCTCTATCAACAGACATTAGAATGAATGCAATTGTTGAAACGCAAACAGCTAAGGCTTTACAATGCAGTATTAACAACAATGGAAATGCCGAACAATTACTTGCACCCGATTATGGAACGATGGCCATTACTGCTATGTCTGAAAAAGCGCAATACCAAACCAATTATAACTTTCCTATTACAAGCGCTTCTTTTAATCAAGTAAATAATCAACCTACACAAAAAAATGCATCCACACCATTAATGGGTGCAGTGGAAGTGGCCTATCAATTAAAACCAGACCAATCCATTGAATCTAATTTTTCCATTGCTTGGCATTTTAATAATTTACATTTTAACAAGTTGTCTGCCGATAAGGGCCGTTACTATAATAATTGGTATAAGTCTGCAGCAGAAGTAACGCAGTATGTTACCAAACATTTTTTAAAGCTTTCACAAGAGTCGAATTTGTGGAAGCAAACTTGGTACGATTCAAGTTTGCCTTATTGGTTTTTAGAAAGAACATTTTTAAACATTTCTATACTTGCCACCACTACTGCGCATCGTTTTGAATCGGGCAGGTTTTACGGTTGGGAAGGTATAGGCTGTTGCGAAGGAACCTGCACCCATGTTTGGCAATACGCACATGCAATGGGCCGGATTTTTCCTGCGGTAGAAAAAGACACGCGCGAAAAAATTGATTTAGGTGTTTCCTTACAACCCGATGGAATGATTTGGTACAGGGGTGAACACGGTCAATCTGCCGCCATAGATGGACAAGCAGGAACCATTTTGCGCATTTATCGCGAGCACCAAATGAGTGCCAACTATTTGTTTCTGCAACAGAACTGGCATAAAATAAAAAAAGCGGTTCAGTGGGTAATGAACCAAGACAAAAATAAAGACGGCATGGAAGACACGCCGCTTGAAAATACCTTAGATGCTGTTTGGGATGGAGAGATTGCATGGCTAGTAGGTTTGTGTATTGCAGCCGTGAAAGCAGGCGAATTGATGGCCATTGAAATGAATGATATTGCTTTTGCCAATACTTGCGCCAACTATGTAACAATAGGCAGCAAAAACATGGAAGACCAATTATTTAATGGTGAATATTTTATTCATAAACCCGATACCATTAAAGGCAGAGCAAAACTCGGTTCTTATAATACTTGTCATATCGATCAACTGTATGGTCAAAGTTGGGCACACCAAGTGGGTATTGGTAGACTGGTAGATAAAACCAAAACCCTATCGGCTTTAAAAGCTTTGTGGAAATATAATTTTACGCCAGATGTTGGTCCATATATAAAAGCACGCGAAGGAGGAAGACCCTATGTATTGCCTGGCGAAGGCGGTTTGGTAATGAATACCAATCCAAAAAATGATCCCAAACCTTATGGCGAAAACGTTACATGGCAAATGGGTTATTTTAATGAATGCATGACTGGTTTTGAACACCAAGTTGCAGCACATATGATGGCAGAAGGCATGGTTGACGAGTCGTTGGTAATTACCAGAATGATTCATGACAGATACCATGCAGCCAAAAGGAATCCGTTTAATGAAATAGAATGTAGCGACCACTACTCTAGGGCAATGGCCAGCTATGGCAGTTTTATTACTGCCTGTGGTTTTCAATACCATGGTCCAAAAGGATACCTAGGTTTTGCACCAATGATTGGAGCAGAAAACTTTAAAGCCCCTTTTACATCTGCCAAAGGATGGGGGACTTTTATGCAGAAAAAAGATGCCCATCATTTAATGGCAACTGTTCAAATAAAATACGGCAGTATACAATTGCAAAGCTTTTCATTAGTACCTACACATACTGTTTTAAAAATTAGTGTAACAATCGATGGAAAAAATATTCCGGCAAGTTTTACCCAAGAAAATAATACTTGCTTAATTCAATTTAAAGAACCCGTTCATCTTTCAGTTACACAAACTTTACAAATTTCAATTTAATACAATGGTTATAGAAAAAAATAAGGTAGTGTCTATACATTACCAACTTAAAGATGCAGAAGGCAATGTATTACAAGGCAATGATGGCTATACTCCAGAAGTATATTTACATGGCGCAAAACATCTTTTACCAGGTTTAGAAAAAGCACTAGAAGGAAGCAAAGTAAACGAAACAATTCAAGTAGTGATACCGCCCGATCAAGCCTATGGATCAAGGCAAGAACATTTAGTTGTAGAATTTTCATTAGATGATTTAGAAGATCCAGCAGCTATAACGGTAGGAGATTTCATTCCCTTGCAAGACGGATTAGAAGGATTGGTGGTAGATAAAAACGACACACATTTTATTGTAGATGCCAATCATGCACTAGCAGGAGAGACCTTGTTTTTTACCATAAAAATTTCGGATATAAGAGATGCCAGCCCATCAGAAATAGTCAATGGAATGCCAGCATCGAATCAAGTAACTGGTTCATGTGGGCCTGAGGGTTGTTGTTAATTGTTATAAAAAAAATGTACAATGAATCAATTTAAATTATTGTTTGCATTATTACTTGTGGTTTTAATTGCTTGTAATACAGGTTCAAATCAGTCAGAAAAAAATCAAGCAGCAATGGATAATCAAAAAGGAAGTTTTCAATACGATTTAGATTTTTTAAAACAATACCACAAAGACTTAATTGTATTAGGTACAGATAATGCGCAGATAATTGTATTACCACAATACCAAGCAAGAATTATGACGAGTACTGCAGAAGGCAATGCTGGCGCTAGTTTTGGCTGGTTGAATCACGAACTAATTGCTTCAAAAAAATTCTCGCCACATTTTAGTGCCTTTGGTGGAGAAGAAAGATTTTGGATAGGACCCGAAGGCGGACAGTTTTCTATTTACTTTAAAAAAGGTGTTCCATTTAATTTCGATAATTGGTTTGTGCCCAAAGAAATTGACACCGAAAAATTTGAGGTAATTGAAGTAAACAAAACAAGTGCTTCATTCGAAAAAACAATGCACTTGCAAAATTATTCGGGTACCGATTTTGATTTAAAAGTGAATCGAAATATTCAAGTACTAACTGATAGTACTATTTATCAATTAATTGGAATGGCGCCAAAGGATACAAAAATTGTTGGATTCGAATCAAATAATAGCATTACCAATACTGGAAAAAACACTTGGACAAAACAATCAGGCTTATTATCTATTTGGATTCTTAGCATGCTTAATGCAAATGAAAACACCACTATTGCTTTGCCTTATAAAAAAGGCGATTCAACACAAATAGGTAAAATTGTTACCGACGATTATTTTGGTAAAGTACCAGCAGACCGATTACAAATTAAGGATGGATTGATTTTATTAAAAGCAGATGGAAATCATAGAAGTAAAATTGGAATAGCACCAGCTCGTGCAATTCCAATGGCGGCTAGTTATGATGCAAAGAATAATTTATTAACTATTGCGCAGTTTAGTATTAATGAAATAGATAGAGATTATGTAAATGGTTTGTGGCAAATTCAAAAAAATCCATATTCTGGCGATGCCGTAAATGCCTATAACGATGGACCCATAGACGGCAAACAAATGGGAAAATTTTATGAACTAGAAAGCTCTTCACCTGCAGCAGCACTTGCTCCAGGAGCAAGTATGCATCACCTTCACAGAACCATCCATTTAAAAGGCCCTAAGCAAAGTTTAAACGAAGTAACCATGAAATTATTTGGCGTGGGTGTAGACACCTTAGTATTGTAATTATTTATTCAACGCTAATTTATTTCCAATTTCTGTGGCTGTTAATGTAAGGTTTGCTGCTGTTGCATTTAGCGCATCTTGCAAACTAGTAGGCACTTTGTTTATGGATATCAACATATCAAAATAAAACTGCAGCGCTTCACTAATATTAGTAGGAATTTGTCCGGCCAAACCAATCACTGGAATACCTAAAGCCTTTGCCATTTTTGCCACACCTATTGGTCCTTTTCCTTGCAGGGTTTGATTGTCTATAGAACCTTCTGCTGTAATTAAAAGATTGGCTTTATTTATAGCTGTTTTAAAATTGGTTAGTTCTAAAAAATAGTCAATACCATTTACCAAATTCGCGCGTAAATACCCGTGTAAACCAGCAGATACGCCACCTGCAGCGCCTCCGCCAATGATATCCAATAAATTAATACCTATTTGTTGCAAACTGATTGCAGCAAAATGCGTTAACAAACTATCTAGTAATTCTACCTCTTTTTCTGTTGCGCCTTTTTGCGGACCAAAAACAGCAGCCGCTCCTTGCGCCCCAATTAAGGTATTGGTAACATCACAAAGAATACTGATTTCGCAATTGATTAATCTACTATCTAGTGTAG
>CAIKZP010000209.1 GCA_903831935.1 uncultured Bacteroidota bacterium
TGGGTCTTATACGGATATAGCTTTACAGTTTTAGAGGTAAAACAACCTCAATGACAACGCAAAACCTTGAACAATTCAAATTCACAGACGAGTTTAAAGAAAAGCTCGTTTTAATGGTGGTTTATCACAATCACTCTCCAAAATCTTTGGTAAAGAAGTACGGGTTGCCCAATGCATACATTTTGACAAATTGGATACGGATCTACAAAAAAACGCTTGAAAAAGGCGCTGTAACTTTACCACCCATGCAATCTCAAAAAAGAAAAGATGCCGCAGCATTAAAACAGCGAATTAAACAGTTGGAGAAGTCTCTAGAAAAGGCCAATGTAATGATTTATGGTTTAAATTCTATGATCGATTATGCGGAGAAAGAATTAAAAGTTCCATTGCGAAAAAAGCATGGCACCAAACAGTAATGCTCATAATTGAAAAGCATATTACAAAGATGGGAATCGGGCCACTTTGTAAGTTGTTTGGTAAATCCCGCCAAGCGTTTTATGATAGAAAATATTATTCCTCTTTAAAAGAACAAGAGGAAATAGTTGTTTTAGAACTAGTTGCACAAGTAAGAAGAGAACTACCTGGATTAGGTGGACATAAGCTCTACAAATGTATTTATCAACCCTTACGCAGCAATGATATTAAGATGGGGCGTGACAAACTATTCACTCTGCTAAGAAACCATCAATTACTCATTGAAAGAAAACGAAGGAATCCCAAGACAACCCAGTCGCATCATTGGTTTAGGAGATACCCAAATCTGATAAAAGATATTGAACCAAACAAGCCTGAACAAGTCTGGGTAGCCGATATAACATACATCAGCATAGGTTATGACTTTAATTATTTATCGATAATTACGGACGCATATTCTAAACAAATAATGGGCTTTTGTTTACATCCATATCTGACTAATGATGGGTGTATTGAAGCTTTGAACATGGCATTAAAAAATAGACAAACTACAAATTTATTAATACATCATTCTGATCGTGGTGTACAGTACTGTAGCTTTGATTATGTAGATATCCTTCGGAATAAAAAGATATCAATTAGTATGACAAAAGATGGGGAAGGTTATGAAAATCAAATCGCAGAAAGAGTAAATGGCATACTAAAAACAGAGTTTAAACTACACCAAGTATTTAAATCCAGAACAGATGCAATATTAGCTGTAAAAAGAAGCATCAATGCATATAATAATCTGCGCCCTCATATGAGTTGTGGTTATATGACACCAGTAGTGGCTCATATAACAAATGAACCACTTATTAAAAAATGGCGGAATAGCAGAAAAAGGAATCTAAAATTAAAAGAACAAACTGCTTTTCATCAGCACAAAAAGATAAACTTACCTTTATAAAAAATAACTTATTTTAGATTAATTATCATTTTAAAAAAGCACTCTAAAAACTGTAAAGTAAAACCCGTACGATACCAACTGTAAAGTAAAACCCGTACGATACCAACTGTAAAGTAAAACCCGTACGATACCTGTTGTAAAGCTATATCAGGACTAGACAGCTATTTCAAAACAACTGTTATCTCCCTTTTTAGACTTAGAAGGAACGCAACACCGCAGTTATTGAAGGAGCGACTACAAAAAGTATGTATCCACGAAATAGGCCACAACCTTGGCCTTAGCCATTGCACTAAAAATAGCAAGTGCTTAATGAGTGCTGCTAATGGCACCATCAAACAAGTAGACCAAGAAGAAATGTTCTTTTGTGAGAATTGTAGAAAATTAGCGGGGATTTAACCAGCATAGTATATTTCATATCAACCGTCATAGATCCAAAATTGCCTAATTATTAGCCTAAAACGTATAAAAAATTTCATAAATACAAGAAACCTTGTATATGTGTTGCCAATTAATATAGGGTCCTTTATGCAATTATAAATTACAATTTATTGCATGAAATATTTATTGGTTTCATTTTTATTACTCGTGGTTCTTGCTGGAAATACACAAGTTGGTATTGGAATTACAACTGCAAATAGTTCTGCTCAGTTAGATGTAACGTCTACTACCAAAGGATTCTTGCCTCCGCGGATGACAAAAGCACAAAGAAACGCAATTGTAAATCCTGCAGTAGGTTTGATGATTTATCAAACAGACAATACGCCAGGCTATTACTATTTTAGTCTTACAGGTTGGACAAGTAGTTTGGGTATAGGAGTTGTTGGTCCAACAGGTCCACAAGGCGCTACCGGTGCCACTGGTCTACAAGGTTTAAAAGGAGAAACAGGATTACAAGGATCAACAGGAATTCAAGGATTACAAGGGTTGGTTGGTGCTACAGGCGCACAAGGAATTCAAGGTGTTACTGGAAATAATGGTACAAATGGAGTAGATGGATCTAAAGGAGCAACTGGTATACAAGGAAATAATGGACTCAATGGTGCAAAGGGCGAAACTGGTGCACAAGGCATTCAAGGAGAAAAAGGAAATACAGGAGATAAAGGCGAAACAGGAAATGTTGGTATAACAGGAGCACAGGGAAATAATGGGATAAAAGGTGATACAGGAGAACAAGGTAACCAGGGTTTAACTGGTGCAAAGGGCGAAACTGGTGCACAAGGCATTCAAGGAGAAAAAGGAAATACAGGAGATAAAGGTGAAACAGGAAATGTTGGTATAACAGGAGCTAAAGGAGATAAAGGCGAACAGGGGATACAAGGCGAAAAAGGAATAACTGGAGATAAGGGAGAGTCAGGTGTCCAAGGAGCAACAGGTGCGCAAGGTATTAATGGTCAAGACGGTTTACGCGGCGCCAAAGGTGATACAGGTACACAAGGGTTACAAGGAATTAAAGGAGACACTGGATTACAGGGTTTACAAGGTGCCACAGGTGCAACTGGTATTAAAGGAGACACTGGATCATCTGCAGCAAATATTTTAACTGGAGTTGTTGCAATAGCAAATGGAGGAACAGGTTCAGGAATTGCTTCAACTGCTTTATCAAATTTAGGTGCAGAGGCTGTAGTTAATAAATCAACTTCAATAACCTTAGGTACAAGCAATGTTTTATATCCTACACAGAATGCAGTTAAGACATATGTAGATGCTCAAGTTGCTAATCAAAAAATAAAGAACATTAGTTTTGCAAATGCGAATACAGTCATTGGTGAGGGAGCATTATTAAATGATAGTTCAAGTAGAGGGAATGTTGCAGTAGGATTCCAAGCATTAAATTCAAACACAACTGGATCTCAAAATAATGCCTTAGGAGATCATGCATTAAATTCTACAACAACAGGCTCAGGAAATTCTGCAATAGGAAGTTATTCAATGCAAATGAACACAACAGGTTCAGGCAATATTGCTTTAGGTTCAGGAACGCTTCAGAATAATACAGATGGATTAAGCAATACAGCAATAGGAGGGTCTGCATTACATGCCAATACAACTGGTGCATACAATATTGCAATAGGTGATCGTTCTTTATTCTCAACAACTACAGGTGCAACAAATACAGCAATAGGTAGAAATACATTAGAATCAAATACAGTTGGGGTTAACAATATTGCATTGGGTCAATTTAGCCTTAGAAATAATACAATTGGCAATGACAATATTGGTATAGGTAATAATAATCTATATGATAATACAACAGGGAGTGTAAACTTAGCAGTAGGGGAACAATCAATGCGATTTAATACAACAGGTAATGTGAATAGTGCCTTTGGAGAACTTTCATTATACAACAATAGAACTGGTTCTAATAACACATCTATAGGGAACAGCAGTGGCTCTCAATTATTAAACGGAAGCGGCAATATATTTTTAGGATCAAATGCTGGTAACCACACATCTTTTAGTTCTATAAATAATAAATTAATAATTGATAATTCAGGAACAGACAAGCCATTAATTTATGGTGAGTTTGATACTAAGAAGATGACAATTAATGGAGATTTAATTGTAACTGGATTGATTAATGGTGGAACAACATCACCAACTGGAATAAAGAATATTAGTTTTGCAAATGCGAATACAGTTATTGGCGAGGGTGCATTATTAAACGATAGTTCAAGTAGAGGGAATGTTGCAGTAGGATTCCAAGCATTAAATTCAAACACAACTGGATCTCAAAATAATGCCTTAGGAGATCATGCATTAAATTCAACAACGACTGGTGGAGGAAATACTGCAATAGGAAGTTATTCAATGCAAATGAACACTACGGGTTCAGGTAATATTGCTTTAGGTGGTGGGTCACTACAACAAAATACGATTGGCTATCTTAATACGGCAATTGGAAGTTCTGCATTGCAATCTAACACCACTGGCACATATAATATTGCGATGGGAGAACGAGCATTATATGCAACGACAATAGGTGATTACAATACAGCAATAGGAAGAATGTCTATGGCATCAAATACAACTGGTGTAAATAATATTTCTATGGGTTCTTTTAGTCTACAGAGTAATATAACTGGAAGTAGAAATATAGGAATAGGCACAGCTAATTTATTAAAAAACATCTCAGGAAACATTAACTTAGCAATAGGCGAGCAAGCACTGTATTTAAATACTACAGGCAATTTAAATATTGCCTTTGGTCAAAATGCATTATTAAATAATACTTCGGGTTCAAATAATACATCTATTGGAAATGGAAGTGGCTATCAATCACTAACTGGAAGTGGTAATATCTTTTTAGGACCAAATGCAGGTAACCACACATCTTTTAGTTCTATAAATAATAAATTAATAATTGATAATTCAGGAACAGACAAGCCATTAATTTATGGTGAGTTTGATACTAAGAAAGTTACAATAAACGGAGATTTAGAAGTAACTGGTTCTGCTAACTTTATTCCAAAAAACATTATTTTTTCTGGAATTACAGCTGTAGGCGAGAGCGCGGGAATTAATAATAATGCAAACTATAATTCTGCATTTGGAGCAATTTCAATGCAATATAATACTACAGGAAACAACAACTCTGCCTTTGGTATAGCAAGTTTACAATTCAATACAACTGGATTTGAAAATGCAGCATTTGGGGCATGGGCATTGAAAGCAAATACAATAGGAATTGGGAATTCTGCATTTGGTCATGATGCATTATTACAAAACACAATAGCTAGTGGAAATTCAGCATTTGGACAAAGAGCATTAAGAGAAACTACAACAGGAAATTCAAATTCATCTTTTGGTTCTTCTGCATTACAAAACAACACAACGGGAAGTGGCAATACGGCAATGGGAGCTTCTACACTGCAGAATAATACAACAGGCCAGTTTAATACTTCCCTTGGTTATAATTCTATGTACTCTAATACAACAGGATATGAAAATATTGCAATAGGCTATAATTCACTACTTGCAAATACTACTGGTTTTTTTAATACTGCAATTGGAAGTCAATCTTTAATAAATAATTCAACTGGTTCTCATCAAACAGCGATTGGATATTTTGCACTTAATTCGAATACAACTTCTGAAGGAAACACTGCTGTGGGATATAGAGCACTTAGCTCAAATACAATAGGATTTGGCAATGTTGGTATTGGCCAAAATGCCTTATTAGCAAATATTAATGGAGGGGGAAACAATGCGGTTGGTAATGGTGCTTTGCAACAAAACACAACTGCTTCTGGAAATAATGCATTTGGCTTGTCTGCTTTATTTAATAATACCACAGGAAGCGGGAACTCAGCTTTTGGACATGATGTAATGAATCAAAATATTATAGGTAGTAATAATACAGCTTTCGGACATAGTGCATTACATAATAATCTTTCTGATTATAATACTGCATTAGGTTTTAATGCCGGCTCAGTAAATACAATTGGCACAGGAAATATTGCAATTGGAGACGAAGCAAATTTTGGGAATAATAATCTTTCAAATGCCATAGTAATTGGAACAAATGCAATAGTTTCTGCAAGTAACCATATACAATTAGGAAATGCAAGTATTGATTCGGTAATTACTTCAGGAAAACTAAAATTAGGTGCAATTACATTGCCGAATACAGATGGTACTGCGAATCAAGTATTAACAACAAATGGTAATGGATCAGTTACATGGGCAAATGCATCAAGCAGTTTAAGTGATCCAATTTCCAAATATTTAAAAACGGATAGTTTAGGAAGTTTTGGTTTTGGTTCTAGTTCTTTAGCAAATAATATTAGCGGAGTTAGTAATAATGCTTTTGGATTGAACACATTACTTTATAATAAATCAGGAAATTATAATACTGCTGTTGGCGCTTATTCAATGGTTCAAAATATATCAGGTAGCAGTAACACTGTTGTTGGTCATTTTGCTTTGAACCAAAATACTACTGGAGGACAAAATACTGTAATGGGTATAGATGCTTTGAGAAATAATACCTCTGGTTCTAATAACACATCTATAGGGAACAGTAGTGGCTCTCAATTATTAACTGGAAACGGCAATATATTTTTAGGCTCTAATGCAGGTAACCACACATCTTTTAATTCTGTAAATAATAAATTAATAATAGATAATTCAGGAACAGACAAGCCATTAATTTATGGTGAGTTTGATACTAAGAAAGTTACAATAAACGGAGATTTAGAAGTAACAGGCGCCACTAATTTCACTCCAAAAAACATTATTTTTTCTGGAATTACAGCAGTTGGTATTGGAGCGGGTAAAAATAATACAGGCTTAGCGAATTCGGCTTTTGGCTTAGGTGCTTTAACTAATAATACCAGTGGTTATGCAAACTCTGCATTTGGTGATGGGGCAATGGCAAATAATGTTAATGGTATCTATAATACTGGAGTTGGAGTAAATACACTTTGGAGTAATTCAACTGGTTCAAACAATACAGCAATTGGCCTAGGGTCTTTAGGCGCAAATACTTCAGGAAATGGAAATACAGCTAGTGGCTGGTTAGCACTTTATCAAAATACAATAGGAGGTGGGAATACTGCACACGGCAATCAGGCATTAAGATTAAACATAACAGGTTCTTATAATACAGCTATTGGCGATGGAGCACTATATAATAATACAAATGGTTCAAATAATATTTCTATAGGGAACAGTAGCGGCTCTCAATTATTAAACGGAAGCGGCAATATATTTTTAGGATCAAATGCAGGTAACCACACATCTTATAGTTCTGTAAATAATAAATTAGTAATTGATAATTCAGGAACAGACAAGCCATTAATTTATGGAGAGTTTGATACTAAGAAGATGACAATTAATGGAGACTTAATTGTAACTGGATTGATTAATGGTGGTACAACATCACCAACTGGAATAAAAAATATAAGTTTTGTAAATATTAATACATCTATTGGAGTTAGAGCTTTATTAAAAGATAGTACAAGCAATAGTAATGTTGCTGTGGGTTATCAGGCACTTAGTAATAACAGTGGAGCATTTAATACTGCTTTAGGTGTTAATTCGCTTTTTGCTAATACAATTGGAAATAATAATACTTCCTTTGGATTAGAGTCTTTATTCTCAAACACAACTGGAAATAATAATACAGGAACAGGGATATATTCATTGTACTTTAATACTACTGGTGGTAATAATACAGCAAATGGCAAAGGTGCTTTGCAGTTTAATTCAACCGGTTCAGGTAATTCATCTTTTGGCTTAGAATCTATGTATTCAAGTACTATTGGCAATAGTAATAGCGCCTTTGGTCAAAATGCATTATACAATAATACCACTGGTTCTAATAACACATCTATAGGGAACAGTAGCGGCTCTCAATTATTAAACGGAAGCGGCAATATATTTTTAGGATCAAATGCAGGTAACCACACATCTTTTAATTCTGTAAATAATAAATTAATAATAGATAATTCAGGAACTGACAAGCCATTAATTTATGGTGAGTTTGATACTAAGAAGATGACAATTAATGGAGACTTAATTGTAACTGGATTGATTAATGGCAATTCAAATTTTGGAGCAAAAGGAGATACAGGCGCACAAGGTGTTCAAGGAGAAAAAGGAAATACAGGAGATAAAGGTGATATAGGTTTAACTGGTGTAACCGGCGCACAAGGGATTAATGGTACAAATGGAGTAGATGGTGCAAAAGGAGATACAGGCGCACAAGGTGTTCAAGGTTTACAAGGTGCAACAGGTGAAAAAGGTGGATTTATTTCAATTGGAAATATTAACACTATATCTAATTCAAATGGCGCTACTATTAATAATGGGGTATTAAACTTATCGGCAGCCGATGAAACAAACGGCGGTCTATTAACTTCAGAAACGCAAACAATAGGTGGCGGTAAAACATTTTCATCAACCATAACTGTTATAGGTAATACATCAATTGGGGCTACAAAAACAGAAGCATCTGCTGTATTAGAAGTTAATTCAACTGTACAAGGATTTTTACCACCAAGAATGACGAATGCACAAAAACTATCTATTGCTTCACCAGTTGCAGGCTTATTAATATGGTGTAAAAACTGCGGTGTGTCTGGTGAGATTCAGGTTTATAATGGAAGTATTTGGACGAATATGATTGGTGGACCTGCCACACCTGTTTTTTCATTGCCAACAATTACTACAAGTCCGGCTAGTTATGTAACAAGTAATAATGCATTAATAACTGGAATAATTTCTAATGAGGGTGGAAGTATAATAATCTCTAGCGGAGTTTGTTGGAGTTCAGAATCTGGGCCAACAATCTTAAATTCAAAAACATCAGAAACAACCAATTCCAATTCATTTACAAGTATACTTACTCATCTTAATCCGACCACAACCTACTATGCACGAGCATATGCAACCAATATTTTGGGAACCTTTTACGGAGATGAAATATCATTTACAACTTCTTCTGTTGAATCAATCTCAATTGGAGATTCATATCAAGGAGGCAAAGTAGCATATTTTTTACAAGGAGGCGATTCTGGTTATGTTGCTGGAGAAATTCACGGGTTGATTGCAGCTACTTCAGATCAAACGACTATAGGTACTGGTATCCAATGGTATAATCATTATTATACATTAACGGGTTCAACTGCAAGTGCAATTGGAACTGGATTAGCAAATACAAATGCAATTATTGCAAATCAAGGTGCAACAGCTTCAAGTTATGCTGCAGGGTTAGCAAGAGCTTATACTGGAGGTGGATATAATGACTGGTATTTACCAAGTATAGATGAATTGAATAAATTGTATTTAAATAAAACACTAATTGGTGGTTTTACTTTTAACAGTTATTGGAGTTCTACCGAGTACTCCGTCAAATATGCTTACTACCAGAATTTCTTTGATAGTGCTCAAAGCATCTCCTCAAAGGATATCACAAACCATATTCGCGCAATTAGATCTTTTTAACTATTAATTCATCTAAATAAAAAAGAAAGTTCATCAGGGTCAACCGCAACCGAAACTAAAGACGGCGCCTTTTTCAAACTATAACAATCAATGAAAAAAATATTTCTCTACATATTATTTATTACCGCTTTCTTTTATAGTGAAAGAATTCAAGCACAAATATTTTCTGTTGCTCCAGGCACACAAATGAATATTGAAGCAGGTACTATTTTTAATGCAGAGAATATCACACTAACTCCCACAACAAAAATTTCATTAACTGGAATAAATCTTAATGTTAATAACACAGTAAGTAAAACGTTAACCAATAATTATATTTCAAGGGTATATAATTTCAGTGCAAATACGCCTGCATTTACAGGTGCTATTCAAATGCAGTACAACGATGGCATTGAGCTAAAAAACATTGCAGAGCCGAATCTAAAACTTTTTATTAATAATGGAACAACTTGGCAGAGTTACTCAAATAGTATTGATGATGCTTTAAATAATATAGTAAGCACTTCAAACATAGCTGGAGTAACGCTTAAAGAAATTACTTTAGGATGTATGACGCCTCAAGTGCCAACAGCAACTGGTGCAATAATATGCGCAGGAAATACAGCTATTTTAAAAGCAGTTGGTATTGGAACTTTAAGTTGGTATAGTGCTGCTACAGGGGGGTATTATTTAGGATCGGGAACCTCGTTTACAACCCCAATTTTATCGGCAAGTAAAACGTATTATGTGCAAGACAGTACTTGTTCCGCTAGTACTAGATTGGCAGTAACAGCATCTGTTAATTTATCACCTACACTATTTAATGTAACAGGTGGCGGTTCGTTTTGTGTAGGAGGATCAGGTGTTACAGTAGGTTTAAGCAATTCTCAAACAGGCGTTAATTATCAACTTAAACTAGAAGGAACAAATATTGGAGCACCAATTTCTGGCACTACAAAAGCAATAAGTTTTGGTAATCAATTGTCTGCCGGTTTATATTCTGTTATTGCAACAAACGCAACAGGCTGTAGTATCTCAATGTCAAATACAGTAATCGTAAACATAAATTCTATACCTGCTATTAATCCTTCATTAATTAATCAAACGATTTGTACAGGTGTAAGTATTGCAACAATTGGTATTCCAGATACAAAAAATTCATTAGGAACTACCTATAGTTGGAGCAGAACTAATACAACATCTTTAACTGGTGTAGCAGCTAGTGGAACTACGCTACCAATTAGTGGAATTTTAAATAACACTACAACTATTCCACAGAATACTGTGTTTACATTCAAGGCAATTTCTTTAGCAGGTTGTAGTTTTAGTACAACTGCAACTGTTACTATAAATCCTAAACCAACCATTACACAACAACCTTCCAACACATCAAAAACAATTGCACAAACAGCAAGCTTTAGTGTTATTGCAACTGGTTTAGTTACTAGTTATCAATGGCAAGTGAGTGTAAATGGTGGTGTTACGTGGACAAATATTACTAATGCAGGATTATACTCTGGCGCTAATTCAAGCACTATTTATATAACAGGTGTTACAATTGGTATGACCAATTATAAGTATCGATGCATAGCAACAGGTCAGTGTGATCCGCCAATAGTTTCTAATGCAGCAACTTTAACTGTTACTAAATCTTCTAATAACATTATTACAAGTATTGGCATACTAACAATGGATGCAATATCAATTTCTGAAAGTATTCCTGCAACTGTTCTTGCATTTCCTAACCCAACATCGGGTAATGTAAATATTGCTCTTGAGAATTTTAATATTGGTTCTGTAATTATTAAAATTGTAGATAGCAAAGGCATACTTGTAAAAATCAAAGAGGTAACTGTTTCAAGCAAGAAAGAAGTAGTAATGATGGATATAAGCAGCTTGATTAACGGAGTTTATTATATTCAAGTGATTCAATCGAATCAAGTGAAATTAGTAACAGTAATAAAAAACTAGAACACTATCCTGTAAACCATATAAGCTACTAAACTTGAAAGATGTTATAGAGTGAGCTTTTACTAATCTAACAAACTCTTCAATTTATCTAGGCATCTTACAGCATTAAAATTCATAACATTAATATTTATTAGTGTCATTGGGCTTGAAATAACGATAGGTTTTATATCCAATGTATATAAATACACCTCCACCTAATAGAGAATCATTTAAATTATCCTTATAGTACTTATTGCTTCTTTCTCTCTTTGATTCAGTTAAGCACTCTTCGTGGTACCACACATTTTTGGCAAGATATGTAGGCAATACTTCTTCGCAATATCTACAAAATCTATATTGTTGATTTATTTTCATAAAATTTAATCCCTTTTTTATCTAGGATAAACACAAGGTTAGTAAAATGTTTAACTAAAAAAACTGGTCTAAATTGATTCCGGCTAAAGTGCTATTCTCTGAAATAACAACTCTTATTCTCTGAAATAATACTTTTTATAAGTAGGGAATATGTTAATAATTATAGATGCTTTGATAGCTTGCTTTTCAGGAAAATGAGTGTTAAAAAAACGGAGTTATAACTATTTTATTCACATTTTGTGAATAGCAGAATCCAAAGCTTAAAAAACTAACTAATTGTAAAATATACATTCACTGCAAATTCAAATTCTCCTAAAAAATTTACTTAAATAGTTTGCTTTTGCTTGTTTATAAAACACAAGCATTGCTTTTTTATACTCGAAAAAAATGGTTCTAAATTAAAAAAGATAGTAATGGTTGTTCAAGACTAGAAGCACTTTTTTATGTAAATAAGCACTTTGTTTTATCGCTTAAAAACTTAAAATAGTGCTTGATAAAACAAAAAAAAATGTGTGATAATTTGAATAACCAACCCTAATGCGGCGAAAAAACACAATATTCACCGCATATTTGCGGTGATTAAAACCTAAAAAATATATACCTATGTCGTTTACTAATTGGACTGAGTTAAATAATAAACTAGAAAAAACCTTTAAGTTCAATAACTATAATGATGTTGTTTTATTCTCTAATAAAGTAATGCAAATTGCCATTATCCAAGACCATCATCCAGAAATTAATATCCATTATAACTTTGTAAAAGTATTGATCACCGATCATGAGAAAGGAGCGGTTTCAGAAAAATGCCATCGTTTTATTAATGAGGTTAATAAGATAAACATTAATTAGGTGAGTCTTTTAGAGAGATGCAAAAAATATCAATAACTAAGTCTGACTAGTATGTTTTTTTAAAATCCGCTTGCCCTCTGCTTTCACGGCGGGGCTTTTTCTAAAACGCCAGATAATATCACTCGCATATTTTCTGGATGCTTCCAAATCAACAATGGGTGCAGGATAGTATTTACCAATCTCGCATTGATAAAGTTCTTGTTCAATGGCACTGAGTTTCCAGGGCTCGTGGATTTGTGACGTTGGAATATTTACTAGCTCACTTACCCATTGCTTAATAAACAAACCATCTGCATCGTGTTCCATTGAATTTTTAATGGGGTTATAAATTCTAACGGTGTTAATGCCAGTTACACCAGATTGCATTTGTAATTGTGGATAGTGAATACCTGGTTCGTAGTCTAAAAACTGTCGTGCTAAAAAATGCAGGTCGCGCCAATCTTGCCAAAGATTAAATACAAAAAATGAAACGACCATTGCGCGCATCCTAAAATTTAAATAACCGGTTGTTACCAAGCAGCGCATACAAGCGTCTATAATGGGGACTCCGGTTTTTCCATCCTGCCAAGCTTTAATGAAGGTTTCGTTTCTTGTCTTTTTAATTTGATCAAATGCTGCGTTCACGTTTTCAAATTCCATTCTGCATTCGTCTTCAAACTTTTGCATAAAATGACAGTGCCAGTGTAGGCGCGATATAAAGTTAGATAGTGCCCTTTTATTGGGCGATGTAGCATAATGCTGACTGGTGTACTGGTACAACATGCGCATACTAATATTGCCATAAGTCAAGTAGGGCGATAAACGGCTGCAACTTTTTCTACTTAACAATGGCTTCGAAATATGCTTACTATAATTTACGGCGCGCTCTTTTATAAAACTATCTAGGTATCGCCATGCCCAATATTCACCACCTTGCTGAAAGTTTTTGTTGCGGGTAGTAATTGTTTCTGCAAGTGGCGAGCCTTTCAAATCTTCGTAGAATTTTTGTTCGAGTTTCAAAATATTCCATCCAGATTCAGGAACGATTTTGGGTTGCTCGGTCATGGTTTTTTGCCAACGTTGCTGCCAAGTTTTTCTAGTTTTTAGTTTTCTAATCACACCGTTTAAAGGAGACTCTTTCCAAGCTATATTATATCGATGGCAAAACTGCTGAACAGCCAAGTCTCTATTGTAAGTGATTTTATTACCCACTTCTATATGAGAAAAAATTTCATGAACATGGTATTGCTTTTGCATGGCTTCAAATACCGGTAGCACTTCAGCATGAAAAATATACAAGTCTGCGTTTAGGTCTTTGAGTTTTATACGCATTTCTTGTAAAGACTCATACACAAAACGCCAGTGTCTGTTATCACTATCGTCATATGCCATAACTGATGGTTCAAAACAATAGAGTAAGAGGATGGGTAGGTTTTGCTGTTGCGCCTTCCACAGTGGCTCGTGGTCGGTAAACCGCAAGTCTCTTTTAAACCAAACAATATTTATATGGGGCTTTTCCAAACTACTAAATCAACAGGTGGGTGTCGATTTTGTTTAGGTTGGTATTGTGGAAATAGCATTTAAATGACAACCATAAAATAATTTTACTTCAATCATGACTTTTCAATTATTTGAATTGGATACTTTCAATATGAAAAAGGAAATTATTTATCAAACAAAAACTTCGCTATTTGAGAAGTTTTATTACTTTTATATTACTTTAAATGAAAGTCAGGCTTATAAGAAAACAATCAATTGAACGGTATGCTTTACAAAACGGCAACACTGCAGTATACAATTATTAAAACAAAAAAGCAGTACAATAATTATTGTAATAAACTGGAATCGTTATTAGAAATAAGCAAGCAAACAAAATGTATACAAGATGAAATTGAATTACTTAATCTTCTAATAGATAAATACGATTTAGAGCATAATACATTTCAAGATGCAGATCCGATAGAATTACTAAAAGCCCTAATGAAAGACCACAACATGAAAGCTGTTAATATAGCAGAGCTGTTAGATGTTGGCGAAGGGTTGGTTTCTGAAATGCTCAATTATAAGAAGGGATTATCAAAAGAAACCATTCGTATTCTTTCCGATAGGTTCAAGCTAAAACAAGAAGCTTTTAATAGACCTTATGAATTAAAAAAGAAAAAAGTATATTCTGTAATAAGCCTACGTTAGAAAAAGAGTATGAAAAGAATTTATTCTTTATTATAAATATTTTGCATCACCTGCATGTGTGGTAGCGTTAGTAAACTAATCATAATAATTAGAGCAGGTGCGCCAAAATTTTGCCAAACTGAATTTGGGGTTATTGCATAAATAATTATCAAACCAAACATGGAAAGTAAAGTAAATGGAATAGCTTTTTTCCATAACTGCGCAATTGTGTTTTGCGAATTAATATACATTTTAATATCGTTAAATGCCTGCCAGCCATGCCATCCAGAAAAGTAAAAGGCAAATCCTCCTATCAACCCTAATTTATTAGTAAGAATAAGCAGTAGCATAAATAATATCCAATCGATTCTTTTGCTCTTTTCGGGAAAAGAAAGTAGCCCTGTTAATAAAATAAAAATGATTGATGGGATTTTAAATAGAAAATAAATAATAATAAAAATAGGATCTGCTTTTGGAATGATTAACTGTAACCAATTAATTAAATCTACCTGATGGGGTAGCAAGAGCCATGCTGTTAAAACTAAACCATACAAAAAACTGAGATATTTATTTTCTTTCCCGAAATAATGCATATCCGTTGCGCCAAAATGAAATGCCGTTAAAAAAATAAAGAAGCATAAGCTCAATCCTGGAAGGAACCACCAAAAGCAACCATAAATTAACATGAAGAGTGTATAGCGGTAAATAAAATGAGCTAGGGTAAATTTGTTGTTTCTTTTGTTGGATGTTGTTTTTGCCACAAGATGATCAATAGCACCATGAGGAATACCCGTAAATATAAGACCTATAAAAAGGATAAATATTTCAATGACGAATTGCTTTTGAGGAAAAAAGAATAGTATCAATTTTAAAAACAACCCAGTTATTAAAAGAATTATTAAATATGTAATGGAAGATTTCATTTTATTTAAAAATTTGTTTTAAAAAAGGAATTGCAGGTAATTTTTTAAAAATCGAAGCTTCTTCATAAAGCGTTGTTTCTTCATATAAGAATTTTAGAATCATAGGGATAGGTGTTTTTTTAAACAACTTACCAAATATGCTTACAGCCTCTGCTGGATTTTCTAAAATTATTTTTAATAAGAGTTTATCATAAAATTTAAACCTTTTTGGCCCCAAATTTTTCGAGGACTTATTTGCAAAGTAATTGCTTGCTAATCTTTCAGCATCAATTTGCATTTTTTCAAATCCATATCCTGATGATGCTTTTATTTTTCCTGCAGCACTTCCTATTAATATTTCACCGGCCTTTCCTAAAGCAGTATGGTTATAATAAGCCATAGGAATTTTCCCCTCTTCCATCGACTCTATTTGATACTTAGCCCCATTCAATTTATTGGAAATATATTGATTTAACTGTTTAAAATAAACACTATCATTCCATATTTCAGTTGAAAATGCCGTAACCTCAATAAGCGCCTCATTGTTTGAGTATGGTAGAATATATACAAAGTCGAATGAATTTGGTAAACAGTTACTGAAATCCATTATTGTCATTGTATTTTGATCAAATATATTCTCCGCTGTTTTTATATGCCAACCCTTAAAGTGTTGCCATAAAAATATTGGCGCCTCGTGAAATTCTTTTTCTATAATACTACTATAAACAGTAGATGAAATGTAATCATGATTTTTACAAATCACTTTAGATAAATGCGTTGTAGTTTTTTCAATACTTAGTACCTCATCTCTAATAATAGTAATATTAGAAAATTGAGGAATAAATTCATTTAAAAAGTAGTGATAAAAATCTTCTCCTTTAATGGAAGAGTATGTATAAGGATCGATTGCTTGTGTAGTGTTGAAATTTGCTGTTGCAAAATGAATATTTTGCCAAGAACTTGTAATTAGGTGTTGAAGTGGATGATTGCCTTTATGCCAGAAGCACCATGTTTTTTGTTGATGCTGTAACTCTTTTTCAATGACCACTATTTTTAGCGACTCAAATGTTGGGTAACGTTGTAAATTGAATAGAAGAAGCATTGAAGAACATCCACCACCACAAATAATTATATCTACTTTTTCTTTTATCAACGTGTAATGAAATATTATATAATGAAAAAGCATGCTTTGCATATGAAAATACAAAGCATGCTTTTAAATTTTTTATTCAGTGCTAGTTATGCAGCTTCTTTACGAGAAAGCGCATAAATAACTAATCCGAAACCGATTTTATTTACAGCATCACCTATGTTGTAAACAATATCCATTGCATGACTAGCTGCTGCTGGATCACTAACTAATTGTAGTCCAAATAATCCACCTGGAGTACCTAAAATGTAACCCAATGGATAAATTGCCCAACCAACTAAAACGAACCAAGCCAATGTTTTAGTTGCTTTTGCAACTGCATCACCTGCGTCTTTAGCTAGTTTTGATACTTCGCCAAACCATACTAAGTATGCAATGTAGAAGTAAGCTAAGCCGCTAATAACTCCCCATAGAACACTTTTGTTTCTGTCTACAGTTTCGCCTAAATAACCAGTAACTAACATTACTAGTGAAGCGAAAATTAATTTCCACAAAAGACCACTTTTTGCGCCAGCCTTTTTGGTAATTAAATAAAACTCAACACACATAAGAGGTACCGTTAAGGTCCAATCTACATAACGGAAAAATGTTGGTGATTCACCTGTTTCTAAATTGTAGCCGCGCATGTAATAATAATGCACAGCAGCAATAAATGTAATTAATCCAGAAACCAAAACAGAAGTTCTCCATTTAGCTGAAGTGTTTTGAATTTCAAAGAAGAAGAAAACAGAAGCGGCCATCATGGCCATACATCCAATAAAGAATGTAAATGCAACGTAATTGTCACTAGCAATTACTTGCACATTTAAAAGTGTTTGATTCATATGGCATTTTTTTAAAAGTTAATAAATTTTATTTTTTTTTTGTTTAAAGAAACAATAAAAATATACAAAATATAGATGTATATAATTGTTAATCAAACAGTTATGTTATATTATAGGGGTTACTGTTTTTCTATATTTGACAAAAAAATTATACAAAATGCCGAAAAAAAGAAATATCTAACTATCGTTTTTCTTGAAATAATCCAACTTAAACTAAGCCAGTTTTACTGTTATGGAAAGAAAAACTAACCGAATCACAAAAAAAATAAAGAATTGAAATGTATAGACGAACGTAATGAAAGCCAAGACCATCTATAGGTCGGCCTAAACCCTGCTTTGGTTTTTGTTATATCTTCATTGATACCCTTAAGATTTAAATTACATACCGTGAAAAATTTCATCCTGGCATCATTAGCACTTTTTGTAAGCATTTGTTTATTTGCACAAAAATCGAATCCACCTGGTTTGGATTTAATTAAAGAAGCAGATTTAAAAAAAGATTTGTACGCATTTGCAGATGCGCATTTTAAAGGCCGTTCTGCTGGTACATTAGACGAATTAAAAGCTTCAATGTGGCTCGTTGAAAAATACAGAACAATTGGCTTATTGCCTGCAGGAGACGATGGTACTTACTTGCAATTTTTTACAATGTGGCGGAATTGTATTTCAGATAATTCTTCCATTCGTATTCAAAATACAGAATATAAATTATGGAAAGATATTAGCGTTGCTCAAATGGCCAACGTTAATATCAATGCACCTATTGTTTATTTAGGCAATGCTTTAAAAATAGACACGAATAACGTTGATGTGAAAAATAAAGTAGTTGCTTTTGAATCTGCGTCTTTGGGTATTAATTTAAATGTTTCTTTACCCACATGGAGGTATAATAGAAGTATATTAATGAAATATGGAATGCCTTTAATTAGAAGAGGTGCGATTGCTATTATAATAGTTGCAGATGATGTTGCAGAAAAAGCTTGGGATGATGCCAATGAGAATTTTAAAAGAGGAAGCTATGATATTGAAGGAGGTCCTAATACAAGTGTAAACACAAAAGTGCCTGTTTTATGGGTTCATAAAAATGCAAAAAATATTTTTGCGAACGGAGGTTTAAATATTGAAGCCAATTTAATTGTTGAAAAATATCCTTATCCATCTGTAAATATTATTGGTAAGATTGCAGGCACTGATCCTACATTAAAATCTGAATATTTATTATACAGCGGGCATCAAGATGCACATGGTATTCGTAATTCTATTAATAATGACTCAACTTATTATGGCGCCGATGACAACGGTAGTGTTGATGTTGCTATGCTAGCGAATGCAAGGGCTTTTGTTAAACATCCTGCAAAGCGTTCAATTCTTTTTGTAATACAAGGTGCAGAAGAAAGAGGCCTCTTGGGTTCTAGGTATTTTACTACGCATCCAACGGTTCCTATAACAAGTATTGTTGCAGTATTAAATGGAGATATGATTGGCAGAAACAATACCGATAGTGCTGCTGTGTTGGGTTCGCAACTGCCACATCGCAATTCAGCCGATTTAATTAAAATGGTATTAGACGCTAATAGCGAGGGACCCAAATTTAAATTAGACACCACCTATGATAAAGTAACGCATGTAGAAGGCTGGTATTTTAGAAGCGACCATTTACCTTATGCCCGTTTAGGCATTCCTGCAGTGATGTATACTTCTTTATTACACGAAGATTATCATACGCCATCAGACAATGCCGAAAATATCAATTATCCCAAATTGAAAAAAATGGCTGATTGGATGTATCGTACTGGTTATAAAGTTGCTAATGCAATTAATAGACCTGCAACAGATAAGGGTTTTAAATTAGAGCGGTAATTGATTTCATTAATCAAATTCACTAATAAAACTTTGGTACTCTTTTTCGGCCGGATAGAAATAATAAACAACAATTAATTGTGTGCGTTTTTTTATTGCAGAAATGTTGCGTGTATTGACTTTCGCTTTTTCCTTTAAATATGCTAATAATGCTTTTGATAATTTTTGGTTATCAAATGCTTTTAACGCCTTTATTTTTGAAATGGATAAATCTTTTTCAACAGTTAATTGATAAACCGCATTTTTTTGGCCTTCACCTTCGTAACCTTTAAAGAGATCGTTTAAGCGCTCATTATATTTTAGATGTAAATCATATTCGTTCAGATCTGTTATTTGCTTCAACTTAAAGAATTGTAAAACAGCAATTTTATTATTGATCTCTTTTATATAATTGGTTTGAGCATTAGGATAATCAATTGAATTCATTTTTCTATCTAATTGCATCGATCCAGAACAAAGGTCGAACTGTAAAATTCCAGATCGATTGATTTGTGCGAAAACCAACCAAACAGTATTTTCATCTACCATTAAGTTGCAGTCGGTATTTAATGAAGCATGAATTTTAATGGTTCTTATTTTTTTTCCTTTATACAATTCCAATACTTCAATGTTTGCATCTTGGTATTCGCCATCTGCTGTGGGTGCAGATACCTTTAATATTTTAATTTTTGCAACGAAAGCCGATTTCTGAAAGTTATGTACTAAAATATCTTTTATACACTCGCATGCAAAACTAGTGCTACAAATAAAGAATGATGCAACCAGAATGAATGACTTCATTTTTTAAATTTATGAAATAATGTATTAAATGCTCAACCCTGCGTTAAAACGTCCTTAATCTATTAGTTTACAGCAGTATTCTCACAAATTGGTATCGATTTTCTAGAATCAATTATTACGTAAAATACATTTTTATGTACGAAAAAGTGTATGTTTGCAACATAAATATGTACGATGAAGCGTTTCTTGTCTGATAAATTAGTTAAATGGAAGGATGAAAAGGACCGAAAACCTTTAATTATTAGAGGGGCACGACAAGTAGGAAAGACTTGGCTGATGAAAGAATTTGGCAAAAATGCTTTTAGTTCAGTGGCCTATTTAAATTTTGAGCAATCAAAAAATCTTAAAAACGTTTTTGATGCAGGATTTGATATTCCAAGATTAATTACTGCTATTGAAATTGAAACCAACCAAAAAATAAATCCTCAAAACACATTAATAATTTTTGATGAAATTCAAGAATCTGAAGGAGCACTTACGTCTTTAAAATATTTTTATGAAAATGCTCCTGAGTATTATATCATGGCGGCAGGTTCGCTATTGGGCGTTTCCTTACACAAGCAAAGATCTTTTCCTGTTGGAAAAGTAGCATTTGTTGATTTGTATCCTTTAAGTTTCGGCGAATTCTTATTAGCGCTAAATAAAGAACCTTTATACAATCTGCTTCAAAGTAAAGACTGGTCTCTGATTACAAGTTTCAAATCAACTTTTATAGAAATGCTTAAGCACTATTATTTTGTTGGTGGGATGCCTGAGTCTGTAAAATCTTTTGCTCAAGAAAATGATTTTAATCAAGTTCGGCAAATACAAGAACGACTTTTAGCGGCGTATGAACAAGATTTTTCTAAACACGCACCTTACGATATAGTGCCAAGAATTAGAATGGTTTGGAAATCTATTCCTGCACAGTTGGCAAAAGAAAATAAGAAATTTATTTATGGCTTAATTAAACAAGGTGCAAGAGCAAAAGAATTTGAATTGGCCATTGCCTGGCTATGCGATGCGGGATTAGTGCAAAAAATTCAGCGCGTTTCAAAACCAGCAATACCATTGATAGCCTATCAGGATAATAGTGATTTTAAATTGTATCTATTTGATGTAGGACTGCTCTGTGCTATGGGTTCGATAGATCAAAAAACATTAATAAATGGTGATGAACTTTTCAAGGAATTCAAAGGAGCAATGACTGAACAATATGTGTTACAACAATTAATATGTAACGATACCTTATCTGTTTATTATTGGGCTTCCGAAAAATCAAAAGCTGAAATTGATTTTTTAATACAATATAAAAACGAAGTAATTCCTATTGAAGTAAAAGCTGCTGAAAACTTAAAAGCAAAAAGTTTAAAATCTTTCTACGAACAGTATAACCCATCAACTTCTATACGCACGTCACTTTCAGATTATAGAAAAGAAGCATGGTTAATTAATGTTCCCCTTTATGCAACTACAAATTTGATGGCGCACTTACCTTTTTAAATTATGAATATTATATTATTTGATGGCGTTTGCAATTTGTGCAATGGAACAGTTTTGTTTTTAATTAAACACGACAAAAAAAATAATTTGCATTTTGCGGCACAACAATCAAGTGCAGGTAGTAAAATAATGCAACAATATTTTGTTTTAAATGATTCTAAGTCGGTTGTATTAATTAAAGACGAAAAGGTTTATTATAAATCTGATGCGATTATTGAAATTTCTAAACTATTAGTGGGTTGGCCTAGACTATTTAGAATGATATTTATTTTTCCTAAGGTTTTTAGAAATTGGTTCTATGATATTGTTGCTAATAATAGGTACCAACTTTTTGGAAAAAAAGATCGTTGTTCAATACCCTCAAAAGCAAATGAACATAAATTTATAGTGTAAGCTTTTATTAAACACTTATAAAATGGCATTCCATAATAGGCATCTTGTTTCAAGCGCCTTTATGGAAGCATTGGCGGCTTCCTCCCATTTATTTTCATCATTTCCGCATAAGGCAGCAACCATTTCTAAAGCCAGTTGACTATGGTGTCCTCCATCTACTTCAATATGTCTTTCAATATAATATTTAAAAGTAGATACTTTGTTAGGATGCTCTGTATAAATTTTATTCAAAATTTCTGTGAACATGTCTGGAATTAAATCTTCTCTACCAAAAGTAAATACCGCTGCTTTTACATGCAATGGTGCATGTTGTGCAATTTGAAAAGTATACTGTAAAAACGCTTTTACTTCTGCTGGAATATTGGTTGCATCAATAGCTTCCTCTATGGTGTTACCTGCTTTTAACAACGCTAACAATTGATCTATTTTACTAGTGTCTGCTCCCATTTGACGCATAGCAGCTAAATACAATTCAAAATGACTGATTCTATTTCCGTGTTCATCTACATCTGATTCTTCTCCCGCAACAATTTCATTGATTAAAAAACGGGTATTGGCAGAACCCACGGGCACCCATGGTAATTGTACACAGGTTAAACCTAGTTGTAAAGATTTTAATAAACTCATAAAATCCCATACCGCAAATACATGGTACTGTGCAAACTGTTTTAAGCCTTCAAAATCTGTTATTTGACTGTAAACCCTATGAGCCAATAAATCGGCTCTTGTTGGTTCTATACGTAATTTTAATGCTGCAATGGGTGAAGGCATTAGAATGGATTTAATTAAAACAATTTATCGAGAAATTTATTTAACAGTTGCAAAAGAAAAGATAATTTGTAAGACAAGCAAAACGTAAAACACATTGAAAGCAAATTTTCCAAATATCATAAACAAAGATGGTCAAGCACATTATTTTGGCAGCATCTTTAATGATGAACAAAATCATTATTTCTTTAACGAACTCTTGAACAAAATTGAATGGGCCAATGAAAGTGTTATCATGTTTGGCAAGGAAATAACTACCAAAAGAAAAGTGGCTTTTTACGCAGATGACAAAATTGAATACACTTATTCCAAAAAAACAAAAAAAGGATTGCCTTGGACACCTTTACTATTAGAGATATTGCAAAAGGTATCAACTTATACTCAATGCAATTACAATGCTTGTTTATTGAATCTCTATCACGATGGCAACGAAAGCATGGGTTGGCATAGTGATAATGAAAAGGAAATTGTACACAATAGTTCTATTGCTTCTTTAAGTTTTGGTGCAGAAAGAAAGTTTGCTTTTAAACACAAAGTTTCTAATGAAACAATTTCAATAATACTTAATAATGGTTCATTGTTAGAGATGGCTGGAAGCTTGCAGCAACAATGGTTTCACTCGCTACCAAAATCAAAAAAAATAAACGATGCTAGAATTAATTTAACTTTTAGACAAATGATTTCATGAAAAACAATCAACAGAAAACAATAAAAAAAGAAAACCTACCCTCCAAAAATTGCCTGCATTGCAATAGACCATTTAGTAGGAGAAAAAAATGGGAAAAATCTTGGGAGGAGGTTAAGTATTGTAGTGAGGCCTGTAAAAAGAAGAAGTATCCATTAAATTAATTACAACTATTTTATCGCTTACTAATTTTATTCATTGTAATGGCTTTTTGCCTCGAGCACTTAAATCGTTTTATATCTTCACTCCTTTTCATTAAATGCTTTTTACTCACGCCACTATTTACGCGCTTACGCCATAAATTAAAACTATTGCGCTTTAGTTCGGCGCGCATAATTTTTATGGTATCAGATTCCGATAAACCAAACTGTACTTGAATGGCTTCAAAAGGAGTTCGATCTTCCCAGGCCATTTCAATTATCCTGTCAATATCTATTCTTTCCATTCTATAGGAATTACTATTTCATTGGTTCTTCCAATAAATTGATAAGGTGCATTGTATCCTAAAAAAGTATAATTGCCAGTAACTTTAATATTTCTCTGAGATAGAATTTGTAATATTTTATCTGTATACGTTTTTATTTTTTCGTCATTGGCATAACCGCCAAAAGAAATTACAGCTACATACTGCGGAATAGATTGATGAATATGTATACTAGCATCTTTTGGTTTAGGCAAATTACTTTCGTTGTATTTGCTTGGCATTACAAAACTCATTTCTGCGCCTTTATCCGATATATTCATTCTTACAGGAGCCGTCATGGAAATACTTGCGTTTTCTTCATTTCCTCCAAATATAAAACGGGCTAATTTTCCGAATCCACTACTAGCCACACCTTGGTAGTTGGTGGCTTTGGAATAAATGGTTGCGAGTGTTGCGGCAGGGTAATACCTTATTTCAAGTTGTGCGTCCTTTAAAATGGTCCTGTATTTTTGCTTTTCGGTTTTAAGCGTAGATGCTTTAAAAGATTGAAATATAAAATAAATGGCCAACAAAGAGAGTGCAATGTATAAGGCTTTCATGTTGTTGTTTAGAGTTATAACAACACAATATAGAATAGGTTCATTGTATTGGGTCTTCTCTGTCTATGGTTTGACAGTTTTCCAATAAATTTTGGCGTTTTATTATAATTGATTCCCAAAACGCACTCCTCCAATACACTGCGGTCTGCTCTTGTAAGTTTGTGTTTTAATACAAACCACATGATTTATACTTTGCCTGTAGCCGATGTGTTACTAAAGGAAACCCTGTTAGAAGACGATTTTAACTCTAATTACGAAGGCTGGGAAATGATAGCCGACGAAGACGAAAAGAGTTTTATTAAGGACAGTTATTATTGGATGGAAAACAAAAGCAACTCACGTTGGATGTTTTACCACAAAAAGATGCCCATTGCAAAAGGCGAGAATTTTATTATCAACGCAGAGATTGAGCTACTTGGTAGTAAAGGATATGGTCAATATGGATTGGTTTGGGGATTCTCTAAACCGCACGAGGTGTTAAATCGTTTTACAGTGTCGGCAGATGCGAATCGTTTTTCGGTGCTTAAGTTCGATAAAGACCATTTTAGAACCTATCACCGTTTTAGTGGCAAGTTTGAAAAACCAGATCAATCGAATAAAAAACAGTTTTTTTCGATCATGCGTTTAGACGACTACTTTTATTTTTTTCTAGGTGAATTTGATCGTCCAGTATATACCTGCCATCAATCGCATTTAAGTATGGATGGATTAAGATTTGGTTTTTATATTGAACCAGGCATACTAATTCGTTGTAATAAAATAACGGTGAAACGGTTAATAACAAATCAATCCTTTGATGGACGTTTGTGGATGCCGGTTGACGATAATTTACAGCCCTTGGGTTCTGAACTTATTAGAGGTAATTAGCCCCCATTGCCTCAATTACTTCTTTCATTTTTTTACGAAGCGATGCAGGTTTGGTTACCGTGCAATTAGCGCCCATAGAAAGTATTTTCAAATAAAACTCTTCGTTTACAAAAACGTTTACGCTTAGTTTTATTTGGTTGGCATTTTGGCTGATTATTTTTTGCGATTCGTGGATGGGCTCTAACAATACTAATTCGCTAATTGGGTGATTGATGGTAAGGCTTACCTCCGTTGGTTTATAAGCGCCTTCCATAATTCCGGTGGCGTATTGAAAAAATCCATCGGCATTAAAATCTAATCGGCGTTTGTGTTTTTCATCAATGATGGTTAATTCAGAAAGTCGGTCTAAACCAAAAGTGGTGTATTTGTTTTTGTCATTACTCCATCCAATTAAATACCAACGATTGCGATGTTCTTTTAACAAATATGGAATTAACTGATAAGATTTGGTTTCTTTTTTATAAATATTGTGGTAGGTAAAACTGATGGCATTTTTGTTTGAGATGGCTTCGTAAATAATATCAATCCACTCCATTCCGTTTGATGCTACCGAACGTTCAAATTGTACAGCTTGGTTAATGATGGGTTCGCCTAACTCAAACCCCAGCGAGAAGCACGCGTTGATTCTTTCAATAGCCGATTTAAAATTTGAAAAGATTGGTACGTTTCTATATTGATACAATAGTTGTGATGCAAAGTTTATTGCCTCCCATTCATTGTCTTGCAGGTTTAATTCAGATATTGAAAATCCTTGCTCGCCATAAATATATCCTTTGTGTAATTTAGAATATACAATGGGCGCACTATACCCCATAGGATGCGGCAGTTTCATGGCTGCAATATCTTTTTCAATAGTGGAAGTAGAAACATCAATATTAATTATTTCAGAACAACGCTTGGCCAAATATTCTTTGGTAGGATATGGTTTGCGTTTATCAATAATACAATCGTTTATAACACGGTAGCGTCGGGCTGCAGATTTATTTATTGGCATTTGTAGGTGTTTAACAAGTGTAAAGTAGTTTAAAGGCTTTAAAAATTGCAGAACAAACTATTAAAATAATAAAAAAATTTAGTCCTCCAATAGGTGGCGTTCTGCACCGGTAGATTTGAGGGAATAAATAATTAATAATTACTCAAAGCGCTGCTAGTTTGAATGGATTAGGGTAATTTTAAGATTGGTTAAAAACAAAAAATGAATTGATATGAACGAAATTATTTGTCCTAATTGTAAAAAAGCTTTTAAAATAGACGAAGCTGGTTATGCCGATATTTTAAAGCAGGTGCATGACCATAAGTTTGAAGAAGAATTACAACAAAGACTAGCTTATGCCAATACAGAAAAAGAATCTGCCATAAAATTGGCCGAAGCAACTGTTAAAAGTTTAATGCAAGACCAAATTACAAATAAAGAGAAGGAACTAACAGAACTGAAATCGCAAAGCGCATTAGCCCTATCTCAAAAATTAAATGTAAAAGATTCTGAAATAACGCAACTAAAAGCAAGAATTGACAATATTGAGGTTGAAAAAAAACTGGCTATCAACGAGGCTGTTCAAAAGGTTCAAAAAGAAAGAGATAGTTTAGAAAATGATGTTAAGACCAAAGATTTAGAAAAACAAAGTTTAGAAAATTCTTTAAAACAACAATTTTCTACCGTACTCAAAACCAAGGACGATATTATTAAATATAAAGACGAAGAAATTGCTCGTGTAAAAGAAATGAAGCAAAGACTCTCTACTAAAATGTTGGGCGAAACGCTAGAGCAACATTGCGAAACTGAATTTAACAAACTTCGATCAACCGCTTTTCAAAGAGCCTATTTTGAAAAAGACAACGATGCAAGATCTGGAAGTAAGGGTGATTTTATTTATAGAGAATCAGACGAGTTTGGAACAGAAATTATTTCAATCATGTTTGAAATGAAAAACGAAGGAGACGAAACCGCTACCAAAAAAAAGAACGATGATTTTTTAAAAGAGTTAGACAAAGACCGCATAGAAAAAAAATGTGAATACGCAGTGCTGGTATCTCTTTTAGAATCAGACAGCGAACTCTATAACACAGGTATTGTTGATATGAGTTATAAATACCCTAAAATGTATGTGGTGCGTCCACAGTTTTTTATTCCCATCATTACCTTACTTCGCAATGCTGCAATGACTTCGCTAAAATATAAAGCAGAGCTTGCATTGGTTAAAAGTCAAAATATAGACATTACTAATTTCGAAGATAAAATGACCACTTTTAAAGAAGGGTTTTCTAGAAATTATGATTTAGCCAGTCGTAAATTTAAAGAGGCAATTGATGAAATTGATAAAACAATTAGCCATCTACAAAAAACAAAAGACGCCTTGTTGTCGTCTGAAAATAATTTGCGCTTAGCAAATGAAAAAGCCGAAGACCTTACCATAAAAAAACTAACGCACGGCAATCCAACAATGAAAGCAAAGTTTGATGAATTAACGGATAATGCTGAATAATCAAAAGGTAAAGTAATTTAAACGGAGCTTACTAGAATTACAGGCTTTATTAATAATGGATTTCGAGTATTTTTAAATACAGAAAAAATGAGCAATATTAAATTATTTGAAAGCAGTCTTATAAGGACTTCTTGGAGTGAAAGAGAACAGAAATGGTATTTTTCAGTTCAGGATGTAGTGCAATTATTGACGGATACATCTAATGTAAAGGATTATTTAAAAAAAATGAAAAAGAGGGATGCTCAGCTAAATTCCAACTGGGGGACAATTTGTCCCCTAGTTGAAATGCAAGCCGCTGATGGAAAAAAACGAAAGGTTCAAGCTGCCAATACTCGGGGAATTTTGAGGATTATTCAATCTATTCCTTCTTCAAAAGCAGAGCCTTTTAAACTTTGGTTAGCACAAGTAGGATCGGAGCGCTTGGAAGAAATAGAAGACCCTGAAATTGGAACACAAAGAATTCGAGAAACATACAAAGCAAAAGGGTACAGCTCTGAGTGGATTGAAAAAAGAATGAGAGGTATCGCGGTTAGAGATGAGTTGACTGGTGAATGGAAAAATCGTGGAGTAAAAGAAGGTGTGGAATATTCAATTCTTACAGCGGAGATAAGTAAAGCAACTTTTGGAATTGCCCCAAGTGATTATAAAAAGCTGAAGGGACTTGCAAAATCAAGCGAAAATCTGCGCGACCATATGACAGACCTTGAGTTAATATTTACAATGCTTGGAGAAGCATCAACCACGGAAATTGCCAAAAACAAAGATGCACAAGGCTTTATTGAAAATAGAAAGGCAGCTAAAGCAGGAGGAAAAGTTGCGGGAAAGGCCAGACAAGACCTTGAAAGAAAATCAGGAAAGAGTATTGTTTCAAAAGAAAACTTTAAACAACTAACAGAAAAAGAAAAAAAAAGATTAAAGGGATAAAAATTATTTCAGTCCTCCAATAGGCTACGTTCTGCACTTGTAACTTTAATTTATTAAATACAAGAACATGCAAAATGCCTCTACTGTTTCTAAATTTATTGTTGACAAAATTAAAACGACGCCCTGGAAAAAACGTGCGTATATCAACGATCTATTGCAATTACGCAGTTGGATAATTAATGGCCCAACAGGATTTATTAGCGGCCAACATTATTGGCGTTTTAGAAACAAATATCCTCAAGAGTATTTGGCGCTGTTACAAGAACATAGTCCTGAAAAATACCAGCAAGAACTTATGCGCCGCGAAGAAACACTCCTACAAAACTGGAACCGACTAAAAGAACAAAAAGCCCAAAAACAATTAGAAGCAGAAAAGGAATTAGAAGAGTATGAAGAGTGGTTGGCTATTGGGGGATTGGCTTCTTAATTAAATCATATAACTATATAATTCGAAAACATATTATAATTTACACCAACATTAAAAAGTAAAATGAAGAAATTACTCTTTTGTATTGGTTTAATTTTATTTGTTGTTTTTGTAGTGGATGCACAAAAGCAAAAACCATTAGTTGTTTTTGTTTGTGGCGACCATGAATATAGTGGCGAAGAAACCTTGCCTTTATTAGCGGCTGTGTTAGAAAAAAACTACGGCTTTCGAACAAAAATTTTAAAATCTTTCCCCGATCAAAATGCCGAAAAGAATATTCCTCAATTAGAAATTTTAGCAAAAGCCAATCTTGCTGTATTTTTTCTTCGTTGGCGTTTATTGCCTGCCGAACAAGTAGCATTTATTGATGCGTATGTAAAATCTGGAAAACCAATCATGGGTTTACGAACATCAACACATGCTTTTAATTACCCAAAAGAAGACTCCTTATTTAATTTCAACCGATTTGCAGAAAGGGCATTTGGCGCGCCTCCTGGATGGGATGCATTTGGCCATACCCATTATGGACACAAATCAAGCACCGATGCTACGGTTATTGCATCAAAAAAAATGCATCCTATTTTAACTGGAGTAGACTCAAATTTTCATGTTCGTTCATGGTTGTATAGAGTGCTTCCAAACTATCCTGTAAAAGGTGCAGATTGGTTAATTATGGGAAAATCAGTGAATCCAGACAAGCCTGCAGAAGATCAACCAATTGCTTGGACTTGGCAAAATGAATATAAAGGCCGGGTGTTTTTTACTACCATGGGACATCCCGAAGACTTTGCTGTAGAAGCATTTCAACGCTTATTGGTGAATGCCATTCATTGGGAATTAGGTTTAGCGGTTCCTAAAATATGGCCTGGAAAATTAGACATCAATATTGCTTATAGAGGAATTGTTAATTCAAAATAGATTTTTTATGAAATATAGCAATAGCATTTTAGTATTCATCGCCTGTTTTTTATTTACAAATAGCAATAGTCAAAATATAGTAAAAAACAAAGCCCTTTCAACAATAGATTGGAAACACTGGAAAGTAACCCTGCCAATTGGCGCACCAACTGAAATTGGCTATCCCGAAATATTGAATTATACCAACAACGATGTCCTTAAAAAATTTATGTACAATGATGTAGTAGATGGCTCAGTTGTTTTCTATGCTTATCCTGGAGCAATAACATCTAACGCTACTCATTCAAGAACAGAATTGCGTGAACAAATGGAGCCAGGTCAAAATACGCCTAACTGGACTTTTGCTCAGGGTGCTAGAATGAAAGGAACACTTTCTATGGATAGTATTTCTAAAGACGATAAAGGAATTTATCATTCAACAATTATCATGCAAATACATGGTAGATTAACCGATGCGCAACGCAAATTAATTGGTCAACGTGATAATAATGCTGCGCCTGTTTTAAAAATTAGTTGGGAAGACGGCAATATAAAAGTTAAAACAAAAATGCTAAAAGACAGCAATGCATCTGCTTCTGCGCTATTATTTGCAGATGCATGGAAAGACAACAAAAGTTTCACCTTTAAGCAAAAAGTAGGGTTTAATAAATTTTCATTAGAAGTAAAAGTTTCAGATGGCAGACTCGAAGTAATTTTAAACAACCACGAATCGGTTGTGTACGAAGGTTTTCATATGAAGCAATGGGGCGTTTTTGAAAATTATTTTAAAGCGGGAAATTATTTACAATCAAATGATGTAAATGCTTTTGCTAAAGTAAAATACTATGCATTAGAAGTGTCTCACTAATACCATTAAAACTCCATCCCCAAAATATGGTTAAAAAAATAGGCCTCTAACAATTCTTTATTAAAGTTAATATAGGGCGCCCATTTTTTATCAACCGGTAAAAAAACCTGCATGGCATTGATGTCTGGAAAAATTTTGTAATCGAACTTAGTGCTTGCTGTACTGATGTATCCGGTATAGTAATATTTTATTTGATGAATTTTTGCATAGTCTATTTTTTGTAAAATTAAATATTTCCCCAAACTGTATTGGTGATAGTTAGGATGATAAATATTTAAAATGCCTGCAATAGCATTGGCGCCTTTATCAAAAAAACCTACGGCAATTAATAAGGCACCATCTCTTATTTCTACCATCCATGCGTCCCAAGGATTCTCACACAAATCCATATGTAAATAATCTTTACAAGTGGCTGCTGTACTGAAGTTCACATGGTCTTTATACAAGGCATATAAATTTTCTATTTCTTCTGTAACAGTTGCTTGTTTATAGGTAACTATAAATTCGTTGCATTTTTTTCTAATAGTACTGGCTGATTTATTTTCTTTGATAGATGTTACAATAGTGCGTAACCAAAACACGGGCAAGCGATGACTATCGGTATCTATTTGGGTATGATGGGTAGTGAAAATTAAATGCTGCATCCGATAATATCCATCGGCCAAATAAGCATCAAACACCTCGCCTTTAAATCCATCGATTTCTGGAAAAATATAATCTGGTTCTAATTTCATACACTATTTTAATGCTTCAATAACGGCGGGCAACTCTGCATAGTTATAACTTTCTGTTGGATCTATGCTTGTTCTAAAATCCTTTTTAATAGTTACAGCTTGCATTTCATTTGCTGGATATTGAAAACTTGCCAGGGCTTGTATATTCTTTTCAGATAAACCTTCTTGCATCCATTCATAGGCTAGCTCTTCTGTTAAAAGGGTGGGCATTCGTTGTTTTTTATTGTGCACTGCTGCCATTAAGGAATTGGCTTTGGTGGTAATAATTGAAAAACTATCTATGGTTTCGCCAGTTGATTTATCTACCCATGGCTGATAAATACCTGCCATAAAAAAGTAATCCTGTGTGGGTAGGTTAATAAAATAAGGATAAGCGATATCTTTTTTGGATCCTTCGGGTTTATAATGCTGCCATTCGTAAAAGCCCGATGATAAAACCAAGCAGCGTCTTTTCAGTGCCGCATCTTTATATAGCCTGCTCTCTAATAATTTTTCTGAAGTAGCATTGAGTGTGGTGAATTTATTTCTGCTTTCTGCAAGTTCTGCTGTATTATTAATCCAACTAGGAATTAACTCCCAGTGTGCCAATGCCACTTCAAAATCTTTTCCGCCTTCTGTTGGTTTTAAAATTGGCCAGTTCCCATATTCAAATCCACTTGCCACCCCTTTTACAAGATTGAAGTTCTTTAACTCCTTTTCTACTTTCGCCAATTTTATGAGTTTGCCCTTTTGAATATTAATACTGTTATAATAGCACATAGTATGGATGTTTTAAACAGCCTTTAAAGAACAAAAATACTTTTTAAAAACTATTATCATTTAAAGTGTTAACCGTTATTTGATAATTGCCTTGCTTTAAATTAAAATTTAGTTTGCTTGAATTGGTAGTTATTGGTTTGTTATTCTTAACAAGCGTTATTGAAATTTTGCTAAAATCTTTGAAAGGAAGTTTTATAAATGCTTCGCTATTTGCGGGAACAGTAAAATTAAATTGATAAATATTTTTGCTTTTTTTAATCCAATTAGAACGTATTAATCCATTGGGCGATTGATATCTACAATTTACGTGTAACAAATCTGCAGGCAGATAGGGGGCAATAATAAACTTCGAAAAGCCAGGATAGTTTGGCATTGCTCGTATGCCTCCTAGCCATCTATAAAACCATTCAGTTACAGTTCCAAACATTGGATGGCAGTTTGAAAAAGTATTTTCACTTTCTTTCCAGGTTTCCCATAAAGTGGTGGCTCCTTTATCAATCATGAAACCCCATCCAGGGAATACTTTACTAGAAACAATCTTGTATACATCTTCAACATGCCCTCCTTCGGACAAGGCTTCTAAAATATATTTTGTTCCAAAAATACCTGTTGTAAAATGTTCATTAATTCCATCTTTAACCGAATTGAGTAATGAATCTACTGCCGCTTGTTTTTCATTGGCGGGTATTAAGTTGTAATAAAGTAAAGTGGCAAATTGTGTTTGACGATTAATTGGCGATTGGTATTTATTTTTCCAAAACAAATTGGTTATGCTATCTGAAAGTGTTTGTGCTAATTTTTCAAATGCAATGGCATGTGTTTCATCGTTCATGATTTGAGCAAATCGTTTCATGATTCGCGCGCATTTTAAATAATGACTCGTACCAATTAATTCAACTGGTACTGTTACCAATGATTCGTGGTCTGCGAGTCCGTCGTGCGTGATTCCTTCGGGATTAATTCGCGCCGCTTTTTCCATCCAGTTGATATCAAATTGATACAGTGCTCTAACAATAGCAGTATCGTTGTAATAATTTAATAAATGTTCTTGCGTAGTAATCACTGCCGACTCCCAACTAATGCCACAATATTTTAAAGTGTAAGGTGCCACATCAATAAAACTAGAATCATTCACTGCATCAACCCAGTCATACACCGTTTTTTTATAAAAATCATGCATGTTGTAATTGTAAATAAATGCTTCACTTGTTGCATTTAAATCTCCGCCATAACCAAATCTTTCACGTGCCGGACAATCAGATTGAACACTCATTAAATTATCAACAAAGGTTAGCTTGGCTGCTTTTTGAATATCATTAAGTAGTGTTGAACTGCTAGAAAAACTTCCTGCATCTGTTACATTTGTATGCAACATTAATCCTATAATATCTTTTTTAGAAGGCGCTTTTGCAAGTCCTGTAATTTCAATATAACGACACAAGTGAAAAGTAAATGTGGGCGTATACCATATAGCAGAATCTTGTCCAAAAATATATTGATCTGTTTGCCAAGCAATAGTTGGTGCACCTTTTCCACCCACACCTTTAGATTTTATTTGACCGCAAACCGATGTCATTGGATTGAGCTGTCCATCTTTATAAATGCGTTCTCCAAATCGTAAGTTTATTTTATCGCCTGGCTTTCCTTGTAATTTTATTTTGTATAAGCCAGTAAAATTTTTACCCATATCAATTACCCACAGGTCTTTTTTGGGAGAGCTAATTGAAAGTGGTTGTAGCTTTTCTGTTTCTTGAATGGCTGGAAAAAATGATTTTTGAAGTTGACCGCCTGGTCCGTCACAAACAATTGCACTACTCCAACTTGCATCATTGAAAGATGCCTTATCCCAATTTTTTATTTCTTTTCTTGCATCATACACTTCTCCTAGATACACATTGTTTCTAATAATTGGTCCGTCTGCAAACTTCCAACTTGCATCTGTTTTAATGCTGTCTATTTTGCCATCTGCATAAGTTAATACCAGCTTTGCAATTAATTTTGGCCTGCCAACACTTAGCTTTTCTCTTAAATTTAAATTCCCCCACATTCTTAAAGGCAAGGGATTATAAAAACCATTTCCTAAGGATACGCCAATACAATTTAAACCGGGTAATATATTGGAGGTAATATTATAGCTTGAGTAATAAATTCTTTTTGCATAACTAGTCCAAGCAGGATCCAAAAAATTCTTTCCAATTTTATTTCCATTTAATGATGCATTATAATATCCTGCAGCAGTAATATATAGCACTGCCGATTTTAGTTTTTTGGTTACAGTAAATGATTTTCTAAAAAGCGGTGCTGGATCGTTTTCATACATTAAGGAATCAATTGTTGGCTGCAGTTTAGCATCTCCTATCCAATTAGCGCCCAATAAATGATTCGATTGCAAAGAAGGATTGCTTATAGATTGACCAGCAGCATTAAGGGTTGATATTGCAACTACAAATAGATAAACTAAAAATTTATTGGTAGGATAGTTCATAATTTTTTCTTGTTATTGAAATATAAAACAATTTTAATAACTTAACCCGTCTTGATATACATTTTACTTGGTAAAATAACCCAAATGAAAAAAACAATCCTTGCCTGTACCTTGCTGTTTTTCGTTGCATCTATTGTAATTGGGCAAACCAAGTTTAATGGCACTCAATTGGTTTTACTAGGTACCGGTACGCCTTTTGCTAATCCCGACAGATCGGGTCCGGCTTTGGCTATTGTGGTTAACAATGTTTCTTATGTGGTGGATTGTGGTCCGGGTGTTGTTAGAAGGGCTGCTGCTGCATCTGCTAAAGGAATCAAAGCCTTAGAAGCTTCGCAATTGAAAAAATTATTTATCACGCATTTACATTCCGACCATACTTCAGGTTATGCCGATTTTATTTTTACCCCAGCGGTCTTAGATAGAAACGAACCGCTAGAAGTATTTGGCCCCAAGGGTTTGAAGGCTATGACAAAACACTTGCTTGCAGCGTATAAAGAAGATATGGCTATTCGTATTCATGGGCTAGAAATGGGTGTTGCCGCGGGTTATCGCGTAAATGTTCATGAAGTAAGTAATGGCATTGTTTACCAAGATTCAAATATGTTGGTTAAAACATTTAAAGTGCAACACGGTGGATGGCCAGTTTCTTTGGGATATCGTTTTGAAACAGCCGATAAAATAATTGTGGTGTCGGGCGATTGTACCTATAGCGAATCATTAATTGAAAATGCCAAAGGCTGCGATATTTTGGTGCATGAAGTTTATGCCGAAGCCGCATTGGCTAAACGCGAAAAAAGATGGCAAGACTATCATTCTACTTTTCATACTTCCTCTAGCCAAGTAGCGGCAATTGCCAATCAAGTGCAACCCAAACTATTAGTACTTACACACCAACTAACTTTTAGTGCAACACTAGCAACTATTTTAGCAGAAGTGCAAAAAGGATACAAAGGTGCTGTTGTGAACGGAAATGATTTAGATGTATTTTAATCAGCTAGCAAAGCATTCAATCTATGCCTTACTGTTAGTATTTATTGGCTATTAATTTTTTGAAAATTTATAATTAAACCAGCTACAAATAATTGTATTATTTTTAATTCAAATCATCAGTCAATTGAAAACAAAACTATTCAGCTTTTTTTTATTGCTTGGCTTTTTTGCAATAGCACAACCAAAGCAATTACTAAACTTTAATAAAGACAGCACACAGTTTTTTTTATCGGATGAAGGGGCTGCGTATTTAGCTTCTTTGCCGCTAAAATGTATTCTACAACCGTATCCGAACAAAATTAACCACACTGCTATTAGTGATAGTGATCAAGTATTAACGCCTATCCAACAACACCCAAGTTTTTACGGTTGTTTCGATTGGCATAGTAGTGTACACGGTCATTGGATGTTGGTTGAATTATTAAAAAAATATCCGCATTTAGCAAACGAAGCAGCTATTAGAAAAGTATTGTCTACCACGCTAACTGCTGCTAATATTCAAATTGAAACCAATTATTTTAAAGGCGCTTTGAGTAGAAGTTTTGAAAGAACATATGGTTGGGCTTGGTTATTAAAATTGCAAGAATCATTAATTACTTGGAATGATCCGGATGCAAAAAAATGGAGTGCTGCGCTCAACCCACTTTGTGATACGGTTATCAATTTATGGCGCGTGTTTTTACCAAAACAAACCTATCCTAATAGAACAGGCGTGCATCCTAACACGGCTTTTGGATTAAGCTTTGCACTAGATTATGCCCGCACAGTGCATAACACAGCTTTTGAACAAGACCTTATTAAATCTGCCAAACAATTGTATTTAAAAGATAAAGCAGCACCTACTAAATGGGAGCCAGATGGTTCAGACTTTTTTTCTGCCTCTTTAATGGAAGCAGATTTAATGCGAAAAGTTTTAAACAAGCCAGCGTTTATGGCGTGGTTTAATACTTGGTTAACACTAAAAGATTTAGAACATTTAAGCGAAGTTCCAAAAGTGTCGGACAGAACCGATTTACAAATTGTGCATTTAGATGGATTGTGTTTTAGCAGAAGTTGGTGTATGGCAGGAATTGCCAAAAGCTTGCCAGCGTTGGATAAGCGCCGAACACTATTATTAAAAGCGTCTAGCAAATTATTAAAAGCCAGTTTACCCAATGTAGTATCGGGCAATTATGGTGGAGAACACTGGTTAGCAAGTTTTGCAGTCTATGCAATTCTTGAACAGCATTAGTTACTAAAGTTTTGCAGCGGGCACCCTATCGGCTAATAATTTTTGAATCTTTTTATTACAGGCTTCGTTGAATTGAGCGATCCTTTTTTTATTGGCAGGATTGGTTGCTAGATTATGTTCTTCGAATGGGTCAGATAAAAGATGGTATAATTCTATAAACTCAGGATGCTTTGGATAACGAATATATTTCCACTCCTTGGTTCTAATGCATTCACTGTTTGGAATTTGTGGCTCATTCATTAAGTGTTCACAAAAAACAGTATCGTTCCAGTTTTTTTTATTGGCTTGCATGAGCGGTAACAAACTTTTTCCTTGAATCGTTTTTGGAATAGGTAGCCCAACCAAATCTAAAATGGTTGGGGCGATATCAATATTTAATACCGCATCATCTATCACTTTTCTTGGATTCGTTTTTTTTCTTGGATCATAAATTATTAGTGGAACACGTATAGACAAGTCGTGCATCAGCCATTTATCGGCATAGCCTCTATCGCCCAAATAATAGCCATTGTCGCCCATAAATACAATCACTGTATTATCTGCAATACCCAATTGCGTTAGTTCTTTTGTAATACTAGCAATGGTTTGATCGATAGCAGTTATCATTCGATAATAGCCCTTGACCATTTGTTGAAATTTTTCGGGCGTATCAAATCTCCAATGCCATCGTTCTCTACTCATGGTGCCTTTTAAAAAATCGGGCTGCGATTCATAAAAAGCAGGATCAGCAGTACTAGGTATTGGCATGGTAACGCCAGCATACAAACTGTCTAAATATGCAGGCCAAAAATATTGCTCCTTAGAATCGTCGTCGGCATGTGGCGCACTAAAACTAAGGGAAAGACAGAACGGACTTTTATCAACTGATTCTTTAATAAAGGAAATAGCTTGTTGCCCTTGTAGGTCGGTTAAGTATGTTTTTGTTCCATTAATATTTTTCCAATAAGGGAATCCATTTATTTTTTTTGACGTGAACAAACTATCAATATTCGCTTCGAAATTAACACCCAACTTGCCTACAAATCCTGTGCGGTATCCTGCTTGTTTTAATAAATAAGGGTAACTATTATTGCTGTATTCTTTTTTTACAGGCGGCTTGTTAAAAGTGTAATCGTGTGTGCGCTCATACAAACCAGTAAACAAACTTGCCCTGCTTGCCGCACAGATAGGTGTTGTTACAAATGCATGCGTAAATCGAACACCTTTGGCTGCTAGTTTATCAATCGTTGGCGTAACAATAATTTTGTTGCCTGCACAACCTAACATATCAAAACGTTGGTCGTCGGTAAGGATAAAAATAATATTGGGTTGATTCGCTGTATGTTTTTTTCTTATAGGATCTGGCTTGAATTGGCAAAACAACAGCACCAATAAAATGGCCGGTAGAAAAAATAATTTCGAACTATTTTTTTGATCTGTCATAATAAATGGATTAATAAAACAACTCGTGTTTTAATTGTTGGAACGAATTTTATTGATGGCTAAATACCGACAATTCATAAATTGACCAATGATATAATGGATCGATTCCTTTTTGTGTTATGCGAATATACCTTGCCAATTGTTTTGGAAAAATAATGCTGGTAATACCTAGCGATCCTGTACCTGTTGCAATAGGCTTACTCCAATTCAATCCATCATTTGAAACAGTTAGCTCATAGTTTTTTGGAGAATCCCATAATGCCCAAGAATTATCCAATTCAATTTTTTCAAAACTTTGTTTTTCTTGCATATCTACCATTAGCCATTGGCCTGGATACTGTTTGTGTGTCATGTCTCTCCATCCGGTCCAATGATCTCCGTCAATTGCATTGGCAGCGGGCACTCCAATAGGTATATTGTCTCCACTAAATAAAAACAAACTGTCTTTTACAGAGGCTGTGGCAACCCAATTTTTTTTATCGAGCGGAATTGCTGCAGGTATTTTTTTAGCTGCTTTTTTTGGTGTTGAAATATCTACCAATCCCTCTGCTACAAATTGCCAGTTACCTGCACTTGCTGTAAATAAAATAGCGTGTTCGTCTTCGCCATAATAAGCAACGCCTTTTATATTTTGTTGGGAATTTTGTTTCCAAATGATTCGATCATTTACACGAATGGTTTGCAAATTTTTAAACGCTGTTTTTGGAATCCCCACTATTGAATGGGTGTTTGTAGGTACATTTAGTTTTAACGAATATTGGTGTAATGTTTTGTTGATGGCCACCGTAATATTTCCTTTTATAGAAGGCACAACCACTTTAAGGGATTGTAAAAATCCTTCTTTAGGAATGACTTGAAATGTTTTCCAACCAGCTTCTATTGGTGATATACCTGCAATGGTTTGCGATAAATTAATAACAGGTGGATTCCATCCATGATTTAAAGAAGACCCTTCGTCAAAAGCATCAATTCTTGAGGCCCACCATCTATCGTAGTGTTCCCAGAGTGTTGTAAAACTTGCTGGTATCATTGTTTGATACCTAGTTGACATTCTTAATAAAGCGTCTTTTTCTTTTCCCATGCTACAAAGCGCTTCAAATACCCATCGATCAAAAAAGCAACTTGAAAAAGTTTTTTTATTTAATACATTTTCAAAAATAGCAGGCCATTTAGTTTGATCGGCGAGTCCTGCATTTACTGCCATGGCATTGGCCCTATCATCTGGCTCCGGCACTTGTTCTGACTTATAAAAACTGCCCTTCCAAAACCTTGTATTGAAGCTGTTTTTAATGCTATCCATTTTTGCATTAATTAAAATAGTATCAGATAAATGTTCGGTAATCTTTGCCATTTTTTTTAATGTACCCAAGTCTATGTACATAAAACATTGTTCTATAATAGCATTGTCTTTATTTTCTTTACCCCAATCGAACCATTGATTTTTTTTACCAAACTTGTAGGTATTAAATAGAAATTCTTTGGTGCCAGGGTATACTGTTTTAATAGATTGAATATCGCCTGTTTGTAAATAATAATACCACAATCCATATTCGCCTAAAAATTCTAATTGTTGTCCGGGATAAAATTTTGCGTCTAAGGGTCTTAATACTAGCTCTTTACAAAGCTTGTGTGCATTTGCGTCAAAAGCATAAAAACATTGGTTTAATTCTGGTGTTCCATCGCCCCAAAATCCTACACGCTCTCTATCGGGGCAATCATAAAACCAATCGCGCATACACAAATAGGCAGTTCTTGCACCCTTCTTCCAAAGGATATTATAATCATTGTCGTTACACTCAAAAGCGCCTACAAATTTTGTGTCATAACCTGTTTCGCGATACTTTACACTTAATACAGTTGCACCCGCCGGAATGGTATACACAGCGCCTTCTCCGCTAATCCAGTTTTTAGCTTCATAAATTTGTCTTCCCTTTTTTGCTACAAAACTTTCTGTTTTTGTAAGGTATTGAACAAGTGGATTACTAGAGTTTAATAGGATGGTTTTTCCTTCGGCATTTTCAATTTCAATCCATGGTTGAAAATGGCAATTGACGGGCATTTGACAAACCAATTGCCATGCAGTGTTGCTGGTATAAGGAATAGACCTAGAATAGGAGATATAATTTTTTAAACCATAGTCTTTAATAGCAGGATGGGTATCAACGCTTTTGTTTTGAGAAAAAGCATTGAAATAATTTACAAACAGAACTGTTACAAAAAACAATTTTTGTACACGTAACATTGCATTTGTTTTAATTATTTTTTGGCTATCCAAATGGCTTATCAATTGAAATACTTTGTTTAGAAAAGAATTTTGGTCCATCTTCTGCTATGTACAAACAGTCTTCTAAACGAATACCAAATTCACCTGGAATAGAAATGGTTGGTTCATTGCTAAAGCACATACCTACTGCAATTTTTGTTTGATTGCCTTTAACAAAATTGGTCCACTCGTGTCCTTCTAAGCCAATGCCATGGCCTGTTCTGTGTGGTAGGCCTGGTAAACGATAGTTGTTTAAAAATCCATTGGATTCTATTACTTTTCTGGCTGCGGCATCTACTACTTCTGCAGGTGCGCCTATTTTAATGGCTGCAAATGCAGCGTCTTGTGCTTGCTTTTCTAAATTCCAAACATCGGTTTGTCTTTGTGTTGGCTTACCTACTACAATGGTTCTGGTAATATCCGATTCATATCCTTCGCAACCTGTTCCACCATCTACCATTACAACATCTCCTTCTAAAATAGTTTGTGGCGTGATGCTGCCATGTGGTAGTGCCGAATATTTACCAACCTGTACTGAGGCATATCCGCTAAATCCTAATTTTCTAAATGCTGCTGCTATATTACTACTAAGTGTAGATTGACTCATGCCCGGTTGTATACTTGCAAATGCTGCTTTGTACGCTTCTATTGTAATATCATTTGCTTTTTGCATCAAAGCAATTTCTGCTTTTGTTTTAATCATTCTGCATCCTGCAGTAATTGGCGTTGCGTCTACAATTTCAAAACCAGTGGCTACTTTTTTTACGCCGTCTGCAATAAAAAATCGTACGCGCTCTTCCATTCCAATTCTGTGGTAACGAACGCCTCTGTCTTTAATGATGCCAGCAATTAATGCATACGGACTTTCGTGTTCTTCCCAACAACGTACTTCATTGCCAAATACAGGCAGTATTAATTCTCTTGCACGATCTTCTTCAAACCTAGGGCAAACATAGGCTAGCTCTCCTTTTGCGGGAATTACCACACCAAAAGTTCTTTCGCTTTGTCCCCAACGCATGCCTGTAAAATAAAAACAAGAAGTAGCTCCTTCTAAAAAAATACCGTCAATTTTTTGCTGTGCCATTAATTCTTGTGCACGAGCTATACGCTGCTTTCTTTCTTCAATAGTTATGGGTACTACACCTTCTTTTTGTGGTTGCAAATCACGAATTTCTTTTGGAAGGTCTTCGGTATTACTAGCTTGGCTTCTGCCAAATAAATTACTTGGAACGGCAATACTTGTTGATGCCAATGCGGCTAAGCCGAGAAAGTTTCTTCTATTCTGTTTCATAGCGTTTTGTATGTAAACGAAAGGTATTGAAAAAATGAATAGAAGGGTTAACCGCTCAGCCAATTTTTACAATTGCATTAAACAAGGGCTGCTTGTTTTTTTACAACGGAATAAAGCATATTCAATGAAGTATATACTACAATCACCAAAACCACCCAACGCAAAGTATCTAAGGGTAAAGATTTTACAATGAATGCCGCAATTAAAACAGCTACAATACTTGGCAAAGCCATGCCTAGTGCCGCTTTTCGATGATAGGCACCTGCTTTTATAAATTTATAGGAAGCTGGAGGCATTAAAAAAGCACATGATCCCATCATGATAGGAAATGCTACTTGCGGAGACAAGCCCAATAAAAACACAATGGCCATACAAGGTGCGTAAAGTCCTACGCCAACCGTCATCATTGCGCCTAGAAAAAAATTCACTACTGCGGCAATCACTAGTTTTGAGCCATCTAAACCAATGGCATTTCCCTGACCTTGAATAAAATGCATGTTTTTTGCAAACATAAAACCGGCTGTAATTAATAAGGCAATACTCATTGTTAGCCTTATTTTATTTTCAGAAAGTTTTGATACGATTCCAGCCCCAATCGTTGCGCCAATTGTTGCGGTAATAAACATAACTAAAAGGGTGGTGGGTTCTACCTCAATAATTTTTATAAAAATAATCGCTTGAATTAATACAGGAATGGTGTTTGCAACATTCATGGTTCCTGGAATTAATCTATCGGGTGTTTGCTTGGTATATTTTAGCAAAACAGTTTGTGGCGCAAAAGCTCCAATACCTAATACATCAAAAAAATTCACAACAAAACCAATTACACCGGTTTTAATCCAACTTGCATTTTCTAATTCATTTCTGTGCAACCAAATATCTTTTGCAAAAAAATAAACAAACCAAATTGCAAATAGAATTAAGCCAATCCAAATAATTGTAATCATATTATTGTTATTGATTAAGTTATTTCATTTCAATTTCAGCAAGTAAAATAGTTCTAGGATCTAACTTTAGTGCACTAGGTTTTTTATTATATTTTATGGGAAGTTTTTGACTCTTTAAGTTAATATCTTCAATAGTAACAATTTCTGAAGTATTGGTATCGGCATTAAAAATTTCTACCTCTAATGGAAAGTCAAATAAGAATCCAGAAAACTGTGTTTGATTGATGCTTAAGTTAATTTGTTTTTTTACTTCGTCGTATTCCCAATGTGCTGAAATTTTTAAGTTCTCTGCATTATATAACCATTGTTTAAAAAAGCTCGTTAAGTTTTGTTTAGAAACTTTTTCCATTTCTTCTTTAAAATTATTGGTGGTGGCATTGGCATTAAAATATTTTGCATAGTAGGCTTGTATGCCTTTTCTAAAATTATCGTGCCCAATTTTTTCGCGCAACATATGTAATGTCCAAGCGCCTTTTTGATAAGTGATGCCGCTGGTTACCGGACCTGTTTCGGCAGAGCGCTCGGCCACAACGCTAAACGTAGAATCTTTTTTTGCATAGGCATAAACAGATTTTCTAGCATTCTTTAATCCAGTAACAAATTCTTCGTGCCCATAAGCATTCTCTTGAAAAAGCAGGGTGAAAAAAGTAGCAAATCCTTCGCTTAACCAAGCATCATCCCAGGTAGATTCTGTTATTGCATTGCCAAACCATTGATGGGCAATTTCGTGTATCACAACATTTCTTAGTCGGTTATCGGCCTTTCCATTCACCAAATTTTCTGCATAAAAAATGGCCGAAGAAGTTTCCATTCCACCACTTACACTTGGCGATTGTATATTGGCTAATTTTTCATAGGCATACGGTCCTACATAATCGGAATAGAATTCAAGTACTTGTTTGGTGGGTTGTGCAAAATCAAAAAATCCATTTGCCCTGTCTTTCGGATATACCCATGTTTGAATTTCTTTTCCATTGAATTTGCCTACTTGTTGTACTGCAAATTCTGCCACACCTAAAACAAATAACCAACTAGATACTGGTACCGATTGTTTCCAATGGGTTAGTTTGTTTTCTTTATCAAGCGTAGATTCTTCTAATAACAAACCATTCGATACTACTTTATATTTTGATGGCGCTGTTACAATAAATTCACTAGTGGCTTTGTCGTAAGGATGGTCAATGGTTGGCAACCAATGGCGTGCGTTGTTTGGCCAGTTTTCATTAAAAAAACTTCTATCACCATATTTAGTTGGTCCTATTTTTAATCCACCGGCTGGTACACCGCTATAATTTATCACTAATTTAATAATAGCATCTTTTGTTGCAGCACTAGGCAATTGAATAATTAGCGCATCGTTTTTATGCGTGAAGATTAATTTAGTATCATTGTAACTAACCGAACTAACCACCATTCCTTTTTGTAAACGCTGTTCTGTTTGGTTAATTAAGTCGAGCCTTATTTGCTTTACATCGGCAGTTTTAATTAAAACCGAAATAGTTGTTTTACCAATAATCTCATCGGTATTGTCTGATAGTTTTAATTCAAACGCGTAGTGTAAAATATCTATTGAATAATTTCTTGGATAGGTATCAGCAAAACTATACAGACTGCTAATGCTTAAAATTACTGATAAAATAAAATGTTTGTATTTCATTATTGTAAAGTTATTTTTTTCAAATAATATCCTTTTGCGTCTACTTGTGGTGCATAGTTGCTTGTAACAGTAATACCTTCTTTATTGATAAGTATTTTATTGGTACCAGTATTAGTGCCAATATCAAAAGGTAATGGCATAAAAAAGTTCTCTACTTTAATTAAGTATTTTTGATAACCAACTTCTTTTACTGAAATATCTAACACATCGGTACTGCGCAAATAAAAATCAAAAAACGGTTTTAGATTTTGTTTTGAAGCGCTACTAAATAATTGTTCTACATCTGTTGAGGTTACAAAATTATCGTAGGTATATTTTGGATCTGTTGACAATTGTTTTAATGTGGGTAGAAATAAATCATCGCCCAATACATATCGTAAACTATGCATAAAAAAAGAACCCTTTGTATAAATATCGTTTCCTGCATAGGTTTCATCTTCGGATAATTCTTCGCCGCCAACCATTGGTTTTTTATTGCGAATAGATCTTTTGTGTCGGTTAATAATTTCGTCGTAGGCGGCTTGTCCTCCTAACTCAAAATAAATTAAGGCTTCGGCATATGTGGCAATACCTTCTTGAATCCACATATGTGCCCAGTCTTTATTGGTTACTTTATTGGCCCACCACTCGTGCGCATATTCGTGGTATAAATTGGCTGAATAATCTTGCCCACCAATTTTTGAGTAATTAAATTTATTTTGAAATGTAATCATTGTTTGGTGCTCCATTCCAGAATTTGGCACTTCTCCAATACCAATTTTTTCTTTCACCCAAGGGTACTCGCCAAAATATTTTTCTAATACTTTGGTATCTCTTTCTTTTAGTTCAATAATTTTTGCAGCATTCGCAGTGTCTTCTTCTAAAACATAAAATTGAATGGGAACAACATTTCCTTTAATGCTTGTATAATCTTTACTAACCACTTTGTATTTTCCAATATTAAAAATCACACAGTAATTACTAATGGTATAATTGGTTTTCCAATGATAGGTTTTTTTGTTTTTCTTTTTAATCACTTCTTTTAATAAACCGGGGCCTGCTACTACTAAATTTTCTGGAACGGTAATCAGCATATCAACACCTTCATTCGGTTCGTCGCTAGGATGATCCTTACATGGAAAATAAACCCTGCCACCTTCTTTTTGACAATTGATAGCTACCCAATCATTTCCTGATCTGTCTTTGGTCCAGGTAAAGCCCCCGGTCCATGGCGGTTTTATTGCCACGGGTGGTTCTCCACCATATTCTACTCGAATAGTTTGTTTACCCATTAAAAAAGGCGCAGTGTTTGTAATATAAATTTTATCGTTTTTTTGTTCGAAACTTACTGGCTTGTTATTCACTTTTACTTTGTGCACCGATAACAAATGCACCAAATCTAATAAAAGGGTATCGGTTGATTTTGATAATAGTATTTCAACCTCTGTACTTCCTTCAATCGTTTTGTTTTCTATATTAACATCAAGTGCAATGGTATAGTGTCGAATATCCATAATCGCTTGCAATGGATTTAATTTTCCGCCCGACGACAAATAACTGATGTCTCTGTTTTGTGCTTTACCCGCAAAGCAAGTAATTACAGCGCATCCAATTATTAAGAGCTTAATTCTAGGTTTAAAACCAAATAAGTATTTCATTGATCAGTGGTTAGGTTGAAAATTTAAAAGAGTATGCTATTGCATGAATTTAATTATTTTGACCGAAACATTGGTTTATTTGTATATTTAATATGAAATAAAACAACCAAAATGGATGCTAATAAAGTAGATATGTTCATCATGTCAAACGCAAAGTTTTTTGAAAGTCACCAACTGCATATTATTAGAGACAGGTTAATTTCAATTGACGATTCAAAATGGGTAATGGTTTCTACTGCTCAATTTAAAGACCCTTCTACAAGTTTAATCATTTCAATTATTGGCGGTCATTTTGGAATAGACAGGTTTGTGATTGGTGATACCGGCTTAGGTATTGCTAAATTATTAACCTGCGGAGGCCTTGGTATTTGGACAGTGATTGATTGGTTTATGATTCAGGGCGCTACAAGAGAAAAGAACATGCAAAAGCTCCAACAATTCTTGTATTAATGCATTTGTTTCAGAACAAACTGTATCGAATACTTTCCATAGCTTGTTTGGCAGGGTATATTTGGCTGTACTTTAATCTTTCAAATTATTATTCAAAAACAACTAGCCAAATTGGAGTTTGTTTGTTCAAGCACGTAACAAGTATTCCTTGCCCTTCTTGTGGAACAACTAGATCTGTTCTGTCTATTTTACAGGGTAATTTATTAGAGGCATTTTATTGGAATCCTTTTGGTTTTTTGCTATTAGCGGTGTTAATCATTATACCAATTTGGCTAGTGATTGATGCGATTAATAAAAAGGATTCACTACTTAAATTTTATGGTTTTATTGAAAAAAAAATACAGCAAAAATTAGTGGCCATTCCCGCAATAGCATTGGTTTTAATTAACTGGTATTGGAATATTCATAAAGGCTTATGATGGTATTAAATAAATTTTTTGTTGAACCTACAGAACATGAATTAGAAAAAGCTTCTAATAGTTATTTAATGTCGTTAATTGCTTTAATGGCTGGTTTGCCTTTTCCAATTATTAATTTATTGGCAACACTTATTTTTTATGTAGGAAATAGAAAAGGAACCCATTTTGTTCGATGGCATTGTACACAAGCATTACTATCGCAACTTTCTTTATTGTTTGTAAATAGTTATGGATTTTGGTGGACCATCTCTATCATTTTCACGCCAGAAAAAATTAGCAACCACTACATTGCCTATATGCTTACAGCCTTTGTTTTTAATGTGTTTGAGATGATTGCTACTATTTATACAGCTATTCAAACAAGAAAAGGAAAGCATATTGAATGGTGGTGCTATGGTAATATTACTAATGCAATCTGTAAGCCATAATATGAAAAAAATATTCTTACAAATTAGCCTATTAATTATTCTCTTTTTTTCTTTATTAGGGGCACTCAATCAAGTAGATTGGATGCGGCTTTTTAGGGTTGAAAAAATTACCAAATCCACCGAAAAAAAATTGGGTGATATGTTTTGGAATTTATACCACTCCTCTAAAGATGAAATCAACAACGATAGTGCACACCGCATCATAGACAGTTTATTAATGCGCATCTGTACGTCGAATAAAATAGAAAGAAACACTATCAAATTACATATTGTTCAAAGCACAGAAATAAATGCATTTGCACTACCCGATCAACATCTAGTAATTAATACAGCACTTATTGAGTCTTGCCAAAACGAAATGGAATTATGTGGGGTGGTTGCTCACGAAATGGCTCATATGCAACTAGACCATGTAATGAAAAAATTAATCAAAGAAATAGGGTTGTCGGTTTTAATTTCAATAACAACGGGCAATGCCGGAGCAGAAAAAATCAATGAAGTAATTAAGTTATTAACTTCTTCGGCCTATGATAGAAAACTAGAAAAGCAGGCAGATATTACAGCGGTTGACTATTTAGAAAATTCAACTATCAACCCTGCCGAGTTTGCCAATTTTTTAGCACGACTTGGCCAAAAAGAAACCTTGGGTAGTCAATACCTATCTTGGATAAATACCCATCCAGATTCTAAAGAGCGTGCAAAATATATTTTAGCGCATAGTAATAAAATAGCAGTTAAAGCCAAGCCTGTGTTGGCTGCTGACAGTTTTAGTCAATTAAAGAAATTACTGCAATAACAACCCTCCTTACTTATTTAGGTGATTAGCCTAATTGTTTAAAAGACAAGAACCTACCTTAAGTTTTAAATTGCATTAGAAAAATATATAATATATTCTTGTGAATACGGTTTTTTTACAAGCATATATAACTTATTAAAGCCATGTATCATTCTAATATTGGGAATAGTAAAAACTCATAACTAATTAATATACAATTGAATATACAATTTCCGAAACAAAAACACCCGTTTCGGGAATACAAATTTTTTTTATTAATTATTCAGAAACAATTGTTAGAACGTTGATTATTTAATTCGAGTATTTTCAAATTCTTAACGATAAAACTTCCATATGCGAAAACTAATCTTTTCAGTATTTACTATTCTATTGTGGTTTTCTGCAATAGCTCAGCCCAAAAATTTAACCGGAAAAATTACAGACAACAATGGTTTGCCGTTATCCGGGGCTAGCATTAAAGAAAATAATAGTACTAACAATGTCTTGTCTAAAGAAGACGGAACTTTTGTACTTAAAATCATCAATGCTAAGTCGAGTATTACTATTTCTTATGTAGGTTATGAAGATCAGGTTATCAAACTAACGAATGCCAATAATCTAACCATTACATTAAAGCCCCAAGACAACAAACTACAAGAAGTAGTTGTAAATGCATTAGGGTTTGAAGCCAAAAAAGACAGATTAGGTTATGCGACTGCTAAAATTGGTGGTGAGGAAGTTGCTAATACAGGAGAAGTGGGTTTAGCGGATGCCTTAGGCGGTAAAACATCAGGGCTGCGTGTTTCAAGGACTTCTGGCTCAGATCCAGGAGCAGCTTCACAAATTTTAATTAGGGGTCAAAGCACTATTACAAGAGGAACGGATCCATTGATTGTATTAGATGGTATGCCAATAACTAGTTCTGCTAGAAATGAATCGAGTGGTGGAACGACACAACAAAGCAGGTTAAACGATATTAATCCAGAGGATATTGCTTCTATTCAAGTTCTAAAAGGAGCATCGGCTGCTGCTTTATGGGGAACAAAAGCTGCCAATGGTGTTTTGGTTATTACAACTAAAAAAGGTGCTGGCGGAAAAACCAATATCAGTTTTAAAACCACTTATTCAATAGATCAAGTGAGTGATTTTTATGACTTACAAAATACCTATGGACAAGGAAGCGGAGGTGCTTACGCATTAAATAACTCTAGGAGCTGGGGTGATAAAATTGCCAATCGTGCTGGAGGTGCAGATTCTGTAAACTTATTAGGAGCAAGTTTTATTGCTAACACTGGAAAAACGTATTACCCAATACTTAAAAAGAATTCCAAAGACGATTTTCTTAAAAGTAATTATGATGGCGTAATTGGAACAGGACATTACCTAGATAATTCTTTAACCATTAGTAGTGGTGATAGCAAAGCAAACTATTATTTTAGTTTAAGTGATCTTAAGCAAGATGGTATTATTAGAAACTCAAGTGATTATAGAAGATCTAGTGTTCGTTTTAATTCATTTAAGCAAATGAATAAATGGTTATCGGTATCTAATAAATCGAATTATGTTTTAATTAGTTCTGATAGACAACAAACAGGCGTTAATAATGCAGGTTTTATGATTGGATTACTAAGAACGCCAGCAGATTTTGATAACAATGATTATATAGGAAAATATGCTGCTACACAAGGTGGCGGATTTATAGAGAACAGACAAAGAAGTTATAGAAATTATTTAGGGGCAAGTGCAAACCCGGGTTTTAATAACCCAATGTGGGATTTGTATCAGCTAACAAATACAAGTAATGTAAATAGGTTTATTAATTCTGCCGAAATGAATATCAATCCCGTTTCGTGGTTTAATTTAACCGTAAGAAGTGGAATTGATTATTTAACTGACAGACAAATAAATTATTTTCCTTATTTTTCTACGAATGGTAATAATGGTATTTATAATAGAAATGAATTTACAGAATTCAGATTTAATTTAGATGTTATAGCTAGAGCAGAAAAAAAGTTTTCTGAAAATTTTACAGGAAATATTTTGTTTGGGTTTAATATGAACTCAATAAAACTAACAACACTAGGAGCACAATCTAGCAATTTTATTATTCCTGCAGGTCCTTGGGATTTTGACAATGCTACACCAAGTAATATTTCTACCACAGATGTATTTATTAATACTAAAACTAATGCAGGTTATTCTAGTATAGGGGTTAGTTTATTAGACCAAATATTTTTAAATGCTACTGGTAGAATTGAAGCGGCTTCTACATTTGGAGAACTATCTAATAAAGCCTTTTTTTATCCGTCAACAGATATAGCATGGCAGTTTTCTAAATTATCTTTATTTGACAAACAGTCTATTCTATCATTTGGTAAATTGCGTACATCCTTTGGTATTGTTGGTATTCAACCGCAGTCTTATCAAACCCAAACAAATTTTGCATCAGGAACTTATAGCGATGGTTGGGGAGGAACTTTAGATCCAGGACTTTATGGTGTAGGCACATATATTCAAAGTGTTAACAAAGGGAATGCGTATTTAAGACCCGAACAAAAGCAAGAAATTGAAGTAGGAGCCGACTTGAGATTTTTTAATAATCGATTATCTACCAATATTACAGTCTATCAAAACAAAACAATTGATGCATTAATTAATATTCCACAAGCTTCCTCTAATGGATTTAATAATTTATATGCCAATGCAGGAAGTATTCAAAATAAGGGAATTGAATTAGACTTGTCTTATAGTATTATTAAAAAGAAAGACTGGGATTTTAATATTGATGCAACCTGGTCAAAAAATAAAAACGAAGTATTAAGCCTTAATGGATCGGGTTCTATTAATTTAGGGGGAACCGCTGGTATTTCTTCAAGAGCAGTTGAAGGATATCCATTAGGTGAATTATATTCTATAGCATTTATAAAAGATGCATCCGGAAAACAATTGTTAAATGCAAATGGATTTCCAATTCCAGATGTGGTAAGCACACCTATTGGCGATCCTAATCCAGAATGGAGAGGCACTTTTGGTTTTCATATAAATTATAAGAGATTATATGTTAAAGCATTAATTGAGCACTCACAGGGCGGTGTAGTTGCAAATGGTACAGAAGCAGTTTTAGTGGATTATGGAACTAGTGCAACAACTGGTAGAGAATCTACTGCAGCCACTAACTTAAAAAAATATGACGGAACCACCATTTTGGCGGGTACTACTTTTAGGGGAAATATTCAAGACTTTGGTGCAGGCAATGTGGCACTAGAACAAAGTTGGTACACTGGCCCTGGTGGTTTCTTTGGTAATGTGGGTGAATTGTTTTTAGAAGATGCAACCTGGACAAGATTTAGAGAATTAAGTGTTGGCTATAATTTACGCTCTTCATTGCTTAAAAAATTGATTGGTGTTAGTTCTATGAATTTTGAGTTATCTGGAAGAAACTTGTTTTTATTGAGCCAAGTAAATGGATATGATCCTGATAGTAATGTTCAAGGGTCTACAAGTGCTCGAGGAGTTGTTTATTTTGTAAATCCTCCATCTCGCTCATTCTTATTTACTGTTAAGGTTAATTTTTAAATTCTATAATTATTAAGTTATGAAAACGAAATACTATTTTATAATAATTGCTTGTGGCTTTTTTCTATTAGCAGGTTGTAGCAAATCTCTAGAGGGTTTAAATACAGATCCTAATAATCCTGCTGATGCAGATGCCATTACTATGCTAACTGGAATAGAAGTTGCTAATATGGAAGTGCAAGAAGGAGAATTGGCAAGGGTTGCAGGCCTTTGGAGTGGTTACTTTACAGGGCAACAACAGCAATACTTAAATTTTTATCAATACCTAGTAATTGCTAGAAATTCCGACGAGTTATGGCAACGCATTTATGCCACTACTTTAAAAAACACTAGGTTAATGAAGCAGAAAGCAAATGCGGTAAACAATATTCGACTTGTTGGCGTGGCCCAAGTTATTGAAGCAAATTTGATGGGAACTGCTGCTGATTTATTTGGTGACATTCCTTTTTCACAAGCAACAAATGACAAATATTTAAATCCTGTTTATGATCCACAAAAGCAGGTTTTTGCTTCTGTTCAATCTTTGTTAGATAGTGCAATTATTAATTTATCCTCAACTGCATTTGTTGACTTTACTGCACAGGATATACATTTTGCTTCTAACATGACAAAATGGAAACAAACTGCCTATACTTTAAAAGCAAGAAACTTTTTACATACCAAGCAATACCCAGAAGCCTTGGCTGCTGCTGCAAATGGTATTAACGCTGTAGCAAATAATTTTTTAGCACCTCATGCTGCTACAGCAACAGGTATGTATAATTTGTATTATCAGTTTTTAGCTACCAGTCGTCCTGGTTTTATGGATGCAACAGGATCATATGCAGTAAGCCTATTAAATGCAGCAAATCTAAAATATAGGGGGAATGCCAAAACCATAGAAAAATCTAGGTTTAATTATTTGTACAGCACAGCAACCAATCCAAATTATACAGTAAACGGATTCTTTTACCAAACGGTTTCATTTCCAATAGTGTCATACGCAGAAAACTTATTGATTTTAGCCGAAGCAGATGCTAGAGTAAATGGTTTTGCTGCAGGCTTAACAAGAATTAATAATTACAGGGCCTACATGACAACTGGTGGATATATTGGTGCTTTTTACTTAACAGCAGGCAATTATAAATACGATCCATTCGTAGCTGCCGATTTTGTATCTGGTGGCATTGAAAATCCAACTGCTTCAGCAATTGCGCAAGACAGGGCATTGTTAAGAGAGGTTATGGAAGAAAGGTATTTAACTTTTGTTGGACAACTAGAAGGGTTCAATGACCTTCGTAGGGTATTTAAAGAAACAGATATACGAGTACCTGTTACGCTTAATTTTGGTACTCAGTTTCCGCAAAGATTTTTATATGCGCAACTAGAAGTTGATTTAAATACATCAACGCCAAATCCAATACCATCTTTGTATACACCAACTGCTGTAAATCAATAGGGATTAATAATTGTGTTTATGAAAAGAATAAGGTTAATATTATTATTGCTAGTCAGTTCATTTGTAATACAGGCACAAGAAATAATACCTCTTTACAAAGGACTTCCTCCTGGGAATAAAAAATCAGGCAATACAGAATCAATTATTAAAACAGGTAGAGGTTATGTAACAAATGTTTCTATTCCAACCATAACGGTTTTCAAACCCCAAAAAATTAATGCAGCCAAAACGGCGGTAATTATATGTCCGGGCGGTGGTTATTTTAGACTTTCAATTTTTGATGGTGGGTATGAATTAGCAAAAGAACTTAATAAAGAAGGCATAACAGCTTTTGTTTTAAAGTATCGCACGTATACCGAAAATGCATTTGAATCTTTTCAAACCATTCCTTTTCAAGATTTGCAAACTACTTTTAAAATAGTGCAAGAAGGTGCAGATAATTTTGGGATTGATAAAAATAATATTGGAATAATTGGCTTGTCTGCTGGGGGGCATTTATGTGCTATGACAGCGATTGCAAAAGAAGGAATAAAACCAAAATTTACCCTTTTAATTTATCCGGTGATTAGTTTTATGGATGAACTAACTTCAGCCAAATCAGTTACAAAACAAAATTTATTGGGAAATCAAATTACACAGGAACAAAAAATGACATTTTCTCCAGAGATACATGTTACGTCTACAACGGCTCCTGCTTTTTTGGTACATGCACAAGACGATAGTACTTCTTTAGTTGGAAATAGTATTGCTTATTATAGCGCTTTGGTAAAATACAAAGTACCCGCTCAATTATTGATTTATCAAAAAGGCGGCCATGGTTTTGCTATGTATAATAAAGAACAAGATGAATACTGGTTACCAGCTGCCATAAAATGGATGAGACTAAATAATTTTTTAAAGCCATAGCTTAAGTGTTATTAAATAACTACGAATGAAATTTTTTAAAGTACTATATGTTCAAGTAATTATTGGAATAGTGTTAGGGGTTTTGGTTGGATATCTATTTCCAAGTTTTGCCCCAACGGCAAAGTTAATTAGCGAAACTTTTATTAACATGATAAAAATGGTTATCGCTCCAATAATTTTTCTAACAATTGTGCTAGGAATTTCTGGTAGTGGTGATTTGAAAAAAGCAGGAAGAGTAGGAGGCAAAGGGTTGATTTATTTTGAGTTGGTTACAACATTTGCTTTAATGATAGGAATGGTAGTTGCTAATATTATTAAACCAGGCGAGGGTCTTCCTATAACTAGCATGCCTACCGAAAATTTAGAAAAATATACTTCGGCTGCTCATGATATGAAATGGGGAGAATTTTTTTCTCATATTATTCCATCAAATATTTTTGATGCTTTTGCAAAAGGCGACCTATTACAAATTTTATTTTTTGGCGTTATTTTTAGTATTGCATTAAATAAACTTGGCGAAGGTGGCAAGAGACTAATTAGCACTTTTGAGAGTATTAATAAAGTGCTCTTTAATATTATTCATATTGTAATGCGTCTTAGCCCGATTGGTGCATTTGGAGGCATGGCTTTTACTATTGGTAAATTTGGTTTCGCTACTTTACTGCTTTTAGGAAAATTAATTCTAACCACTTATTTAACCTGTTTGTTTTTCATTTTTGTTGTGCTTAATTTAATTGCCAAATATTATGGATTTAGTTTATGGAAATTATTGGTTTACATAAAGGAGGAGTTATTAATTGTTTTTGGAGCGAGTAGTAGTGAAGCGGTTTTGCCCAATATCATGGAAAAATTAGAAAAAGCAGGTTGCGATAAAAGCGTGGTAGGATTAATTATTCCTACAGGATATAGTTTTAATTTAGATGGCACCACTATTTACTTAAGTATTGCTACCATTTTTTTAGCACAAGTATTTAATGTTCCACTAACTATTTATCAGCAATTAACTATACTAGGTATTCTATTAATTACCAGTAAGGGTGCGGCAGGCGTTACGGGCAGTGGGTTTATTGTATTAACTTCTACCCTAACCATCTTAAAAGTTATTCCTGTAGAGGGCCTGGCTTTGTTAATTGGGGTAGATCGTTTTATGAGTGAATCTAGGGCAATAACAAATATGATTGGCAACACCGTAGCGGCAGTAGTGATTGCTAAAAGTGAAAAAGCAATTGATGAAAATCAGTACCGACAAATAGTAGAAGGGAGAAACAGTTAAACGTTAGTGATTTAATCCTTTTGAGATGATTAAATTACTATCAAGGTCACTTAGTAAAATGCTATTCTCATTTATCAACGGGATTAAGCTTTTGTTTTGTATGGAATCAAGCAATTCGTTCTTTAAGTAAAACACCTTTACTTCATTATTTGGTTGGTGCCATTTAACTATTTTGCATTGACAACTTGCATTCTCAACTGAATTCATTACTTCTTCAATTGTGCCTCCTTTTCCTTGCTTTATATATATTTCTCTGATTCCAATAATTTTATTTTTTTCTCCTACATCAAAATTCCAAGAAGCTGAAATTGCATTTAATAAACCAGTACTTGAATTTAAGTTCATTAAAGAATGTCTAGGAGATGCTACTTTTTCGCTACCTGTATTAATTCTAGAATAAATTGAAATTAAATTGGGTGATTCAAATTGAATATATCCAATATGATCAAAATTCGCACCATATCTATCAAAAGTAAAATATCCATTTTTGTAACTGATATTAACCAAGTTGGAAACCACTTTATGATATCTGTTTGCATCTGATATTCTAGCTTGTGGAGAACCCGTAAAACAAAGCCATAATCCTTGCAAGCTATCTATTTCTGCTTGACTGGGTTGATATGGCAATAAGTTCATATCGGTTTTAATAGTCTTCCAATAATTATTTGTTTTGTTAAGCTGATAGATTGAAAAAACTAGGCAAACAAATAAAACCAAACAAAGGGAAAGGGAATAATATAACCGATTATTATTACTAGTAGTCCTTGCTTCTAGTTGAAAGTTGTTATCAACTAATAAGTTTTCGTCTATAGGATTTAGCTCAAATGCGTTTCGCCCCATATTATATAAATAGATATAACAAGCGTCAACTAAAAAAGCTCTTGGTGTTGAAACAATACCAATTAATGCATCCTTAATTTGTCCGCCTGTTATATCATATTTTCTATATGGAAATGTAAGATTGTTTGGGTTATTATCAATTGAATAAATACTGTGTCCTAATTTTTCTGCAGTGAAAGGCAATTCATTACTTATTTGGCTGAGTGTAAGAGCCAGTCCTTCATAATTTTTTCTATTGGTATTTTTAATTATCTCTTTTCCTGTTTCTAGTTGGTATTTACTAATACACTTATTCAGCAAATAGATAATTTCATTTTTACCCTTAATTAACTTAGACATAAGATAATTTAAAATGGCTTATTATATTTTCAATCACTGTAAAAAAACAACAAGCTTCATTATTTTTTAAGCCCTTTACATTTTATAATATTGCTCCCAACCCTTACGTGCTGGTAGTCCTACCAAAAGTTCATTCGCTAATTTGTTATTAGTAATTTGTTTGGTTTTTCTATCAAATAAAAGTTTGGTGTTTAATTTTTGTGCCAATACACCCA
>CAIKZP010000210.1 GCA_903831935.1 uncultured Bacteroidota bacterium
AAGATCTTTTGGCCTAATTCCTTAAACCACCCTTTTTAATCGGGGTGCAAAAGTAAGTGCCTTTATTTTCTTAACCAAAAATTAATAGGCGTTTATTCCCTTTATTTTTAATTAGTAATAAGTCAATTTTTAAGAACTATTCCGATACTTTTTTATCGGGTTGCAAATGTACAACTTCTATACGCACTAACCAAACCTTTTGTTGTATTTGTTTAATAAACCCTGTATTTTTTTTCTCGAAGAACTACGCTTTTTTACCAGCGGGTTGCAAAAGTAAGGGTGCGGGGGTTCTTAAACAAATAATTAAAAGCAAAACAGTTATTTATTTCTAAACGTATTGTTAAAGCATTAAACATTCTGATATTAATCCATTGCTTATGAATGACTTATAACAAAATAATTGCCCGCAATAATTTAAAATAAATAGCAAATTATGCCAAAGGCGTAGGCCCACCGTAGTGCATTGGTATTTCAACTTGCTCTAGATCGTGGATAGTTCCATTGGCGGCTTCGTATCTTTCAACGTTTTCGGCCATTGCTTTCATAAAACGTTTGGCATGCATGGGTGTTAATATAATTCTCGATTTAACCTTACTCTTTGGGGTGCCAGGCATTACATTAACAAAATCAACCACAAACTCTGCATGGCTATGGGTAATAATAGCAAGGTTGGCATAACTGCCTTCTGCTATCTCTTCACTGATTTCAATGTTTAATTGAGGGTTGGGTTGTTGTTCCATATATTTTTATTAAGAGGGCAAATGTATTGAAAAGACAATAAAGGGCATAAAAAAACCACCCGAAGGTGGTTTTTTTATGCTTTAAAAAGCAAGACTATTTTTTGGTATAAATATCAAAACAATCACGGAATGCAGCACCATTCCAAACAGTATGGTGAACCATAAACTGTGTTTGAGCAGCATTAGCAGTGATTACTGGTGCAAGTGTAATTGTAATTCCATTAGCAGTATATGCTCCAGCAAGTTCAGAAGGATTAATAGCCGCTTTCAAACTAGTTAATGAACCAACTGCTGTACCAGCAAATGAAATCAATAAGTTAGGTTGAACATAGTATCCTGTAGGAACTAATACGCTTTTTGGATTTACAGGTGAGAAGTCAATTGACCCTCCTGTAAAAGAACCGCCATCACCAACAGGGTAAGCTGCTGCTGCCATTCCCAAAGTTGGCAATGGAGAACGACCTACTTCCATATTATACCTCCAGAAATCCCATTTATAAGATCCGGCAATAGGACAACCAATTGTATGTAAATATAACTTACCAAAGTTTTGACTAATGATAATTCCACTAGCGTTAGTTGGAGTTAATACTAACATGTAAGAGTTAGCAGGGCTGATTTTTGAAGGATAAAAAACAACTCTTGCATTTGCAGTTCTTGTTCCAGCTTTAATCACTACTGTAGGAGTTAATAACTTAAACAACGAATCAGGCATTGCTGTGTAAGTGATACCATCTCCAGCTAAATTATCATTAATAGCACCAAGATTTGGAGCAATGTTTACACTTAAATCTGTTTCTAAAGTAACAGGACCATTTAAAGTAATAGTGAAATTAGCAGTATCTGAAGTATGAGTAGCAGGGTACAATAAAGCGCCACCACCAAAATACTGAAGACCTGAGTTAACAGTTGTACCTGTTGGAGTTACAAACTGAATTTGTAAAAAAGAAGCGGTTAGGTTCTCTCCGTTCACAACAGAGTTAACAGACTTTAAACAAGAAGTTAAAGCTAAACTTAGTGTGATGACCGTGAGAAGACTTTTAAATATTTTTTTCATAATTTAAAAATTTAAAGTGTGGTGTTATTTAGCCCAGAAAATTTTAGAAGTAAACGGTGAAATGCTTTTTGGCATATTAGTACCATTATACTGACCTTCAGAAGAAGGATATACAATTCTGGTAGGTAATTTGTCGGCAGCAGTACTTTCAGAAACCACAGAAGCAAAAGTAGTAATATCAGATGCAGCGTTTGTTCCCCAAACGATGGTAGGATATCCTGTTCTGCGGTATTCGTTCCAACCTTCTTCGCTATTTACATAGTTCATAGCAATGTATTTCTGAGTAATAATAGCTTCTACTTTTTGAGCAGTTGTTGTATTCAACGCAAAGTTTACAAAAGGGTTAGTTTGGTTGTCGGTAGAGTACTGTGTAACAGCAGCAGCTACTGGCGTAACCAATGTGCCATCTTCTTTTGTTAAAGTATAGTTGAATGAAGATGTAATACCACTTGTAAACATAGTTGCAGCAACTTCAGTTGTAATTCCTACAACAGCAGCTTCAGCTCTTAAGAAATACGCTTCAGCAGCAGTCATTAAAGGATAACCAGCAGATGGTCCTTTTAATGCGCCAGAAGCATTACCAGCAGAAGCACCAACTCTTGCAGTTGATGGATACCAAGGTCCACCTGCAGGGCAAGAAGGCATTGTTCCACTAACTTCATTTCCTAAACGGTTAGTTGCAACACTAGGATATTGATAGTACATAGCAGCTCCTCTAATAGGGTCAATTACTTTTGTTCCGTTGTAAAAAGTTACAATGAAACGAGTAGGGATCCAAGATAAAGTTGCGTTACCACCAGTGTAGCTATAAGCCCAAGTATTCCATTTAGGATTTTGACGTCCATTGTCTCTTTTGAAAGCAGGGTTAATTAAAGCATCTGTAGTTAAGAAACCATCAGCACTAAAAGTAGTGTTTGCAAAAGCAACACCAGAAGCTTTACCTCTTACAATTAAACGCAATTTGATAGTGTTAGCCAATTGTTTCCATTTGGTCATATTTCCAGCAAAAACCACGTCAGCAGCGCCTAATGGAGTTACACCAGGAAAAGCAATACCAACATTAATTTTAGCAATAGCACTATCTAATTCTGTAGCCAAACTTTTATAAATGGTTTTGCCATCTGTATAAGTAGGGGTTAAGTTATCAGATCCTTTTAATGCATCTGTATAAGGAACATCATTATAAGCATCCACTAACAATTGGAAACCAATTACACGCATAATTTGTGCAACACCAGCAAAATAACTTAATACTGGTTGGCCTTTTGTAAAGTTGAGGATGTATTGATAATCTTCTAAATTATCGTAAGT
>CAIKZP010000211.1 GCA_903831935.1 uncultured Bacteroidota bacterium
TTCTCAATAATTATATCAGCCATTAATCGACTATGCCTTCCGTTCCCATTTGGAAAACAATGTATACTTACCAGTTGATGCTTGAACCTAATCGCTATTTCATCAGGTGGGTAACTTTTATTTTCATGCCAATACTTAGCATCATCTAACAATCTTTTCAAATCAGTTGGTATTTGCCATTTATCAACACCAATGTTCTTAAGCAATCCTTCCTTTTCTTCTTCGTCTAAGGGTGTTTGACCTTCTATATAATTTATATCTAATCCCATAAAATTTTGGGCATTTCGTTTTTGATTGTAGTTGCCCTTTCCTTGATTGCTTGTTGAATGCGGGTCTTTGAATTCCCCTGATCTTCCAGCGTCATGGTATTAGAAGTTCGCATTACTATTTGAGTAGCAAGTTCATTTGCTTTTCTTTCAATTAAAGCATCTAATGACCCATCTTTCGGAACAAAACCATAAACTAATTCCATATCCATTCCATTGGCAACATCTCTAAGTGTCTTGAGCGTAATGGAACCTTCTATTTCCCTACGTTCAATTACTTGCAAGCTTTGTTTGGTTATAGACAGCTTGTTTCCCAATTGCTGCAAAGTCATACCTAAAGCAGTTCGAACTGCTTTTATCCATCCGGTTGGAGGCGGAGTTATTTTTTTTATTGCAGCAACTGTTAGCATCTTGCTATTCAATTGTTGGATTTGTAATGATTGAGGTCCCATATATGTAAGTTTATAGACTGACATAGCAAATATATAAGTAAGTTTATAGACTGACAAATAAATTATTTTAGTCAGCTTATCAACTGACTAATTATGCAAATAATTCTTTCATTAATTCCTCGGCCTTTTTAATTTCTCTCACCCGGCCAACCCATTCGAGTGAAAATCGCGGCAATCCTTTGTTGACGAATATTTTCGGCTGCGGTTAGTATTGGTATATAAGTATGCTTCGATCCATCTAGCTCCACTATTATATTTAATGCGTGGAGTGCTTTAATATCAGAATATGCTAGTCCTGTAAACCAAGCCAGCAAAAACAAATCGCCATTTCGGATATCAAAAAAACCTCCCACAAAAATCACTCGCCTTCTCTTTAAAAACCTCAACCCCCGGCAACAACAAAGATTCCGATGGATTTGGGTCCACTACAATAATTTGTTTCTGTTTTCGGTAAGCCATTTCTAGCGTCATGGAGGTGATGCCAACCGAGTTAGACGTGCCCATAAAAATTACCGTTTCTGCGTCGTTAACCCAATCAAGTGCAATTTCAGATTCGTATAGGTCTGTGTAAAATTCATCGAACAATAAAATATGGGGGCGATAAGAATCGTTCTGGTCAATGGCACCGCCTTTGCCAATATTAAAAATCCGAAACAATTCTTCATCCAAGTTTTCAGGGTCGACCTGCTCCCAATTTGCTACCACCAACTCTCTTAAAGAGGTCGCCTGTATTTTTCGTTTGAAGTTAATATTACCATGTATTTCTATTAAGGAGTCTTGCGGATGCTTGGCCTTCTTGTGTAGATTATCTACGTTCTGCGTAATAACGCGAATGTTTTGCTTGGCCAATATTTCATGGGTAGCGTTGGGTAAAGCATCTTTACAACTAACAAATCGTTCGTAATACCAACTCAAAAAATGTGCAGGATCTTCTTTGAATTTTGTATAGGTAGCCATAGTCGTTGGATTTTCATTCCAAATACCATTGGTTCCTCTGAAGGGCTTAATACCAGATTCAACAGAAATTCCAGCGCCTGTAATAACAACAATTTTATTTTGATGCATAGTTCACAATTAATTACAAAAGTGGGTTTTAAACTATTTCAACACAGTGCCTAAATATAATTTTTGTCGACCCAAGGGATAATTAAATTATTGACCAACAGATTGTATCCTAACAAAAGTGCGATAATCATAACAATAAATTTGGGCTTCAATTGCAGTTGCTTTCCAATTTATATAATCACCCTAAGTTATTAATGTTAATTAGTAAGCACTTCTTCATTTGCATCATCATTTAGTTTGTATTCTTTTTTTAAAATTAACAATAGAGCTTTTGCTTTTTCGTTAAGTTTAATTATTAGCGGAACTCTAACATTTGAAATAGAATTTTTTATATGATTAATTCTGTTAGCGTATTCTGTTAATATATACAAGTCGGTGGTCATTAATTTAGTATCCTCTTTTACATTGCCATCTTTATAGTTGAGATAGTATTTATTTGCAAAAATTGAATATGATTTTTCTCTTGCTTTTATTCTGAGTTCTTCTAAAACCTCGCCATTACTTTTAATACGCTCTGTCAACTCCCAGTATTCGGAAATTTTATTGCTAACACTTTGTTTTTCAATTAGCCTCATTCCTCCTGCATTTTTTAATTGCGAAGAGGTCCTTTCGTTTAAATTTAAACGAACATTTCCCAGGTTTTTTAAATTTAGGCTATAGAGCATTTTGATAGAACTAACATTCCATTCATTATTATTTAGTACTTGAATGGCAGTATCAATTCTGTTTACTTGATTATTATCAAAATTCTTAACAGCGTTTAACACGGCTGTATCTTTTTTTAAATCTTCATAAAGACTTTGCATATACTGTTTTTCTCTATGAGTTTCAACTTGTTCTTCTCTTTTGTTTTCTGCAAAAAAGCCTAATGTAACAGCAAAAAAGAGCATAAAAAACTCTAATAAGTATTCAGACCATTTCTTTTTATGTGTTGGATGGTGGGAATGATGTACTTCCATTTTTTAAAATTTTATATTAGAAACTAAACTATTTCTATATGGTATTTATTTGCAATTAATTTTTGTAATTCATCTATTTTTTTTCTAATCTATTATAAAAATAATCAACTACGAAATTCTTAATATCAAACCTCATGTTTAATAATCTATTATTATATTCTTTTATTGTGGCGGGGTCGTATGTCATTAATTTGGCATCGTCTTTTATAATTTTATTTTTAACATCAAGATATTTTGTGCCATCAATAATCTTGTAAGTCATATTTTTGATGTTTGCTTTGTATTCATGGATTGTTACATTTTCAAATTCATTTAATTGTGCAATTAATTGCCAATACTCTGCAATTAGGTTGGTTACCTTTTTATCATTGATAAGGCGCATGCCACCCGTTTTTAATTGTGCCGAAGTTTTGTCAATAAATGAAGTTGGCCTATTCCCACTAGTTTTTAAACTTACACGATACATTTTTTTTAAGTTTTCTGGTGTCCATTTGTCTATTGACAATAAAACTATTGCAGTGTCTAAATGGTTAATCTGAATAGTTGCGAATTTTTTAGCTAACTCTATTTCAGTTTTATCTTTTGCTAAATCCTCCATTAGACTTTCCATATATTGTTGCTCTCTATGACCTTCAACAACATGTTCTCTTTGGTTTTCTGCAAAAAAGCCTAATGTAACAGCAAAAAAAAGCATAAAAAACTCTAACAAATATTCCGTCAATTTCTTCTTATGAGCAGGGTGGTGAGGGTGATGTACTTCCATATTAAAATTTTGTAGTTGAAAATAAGATAATGTTTTGAATTCCATCTCTTCATCACGAGTTTGAAAATATTCTTCTAATATGCGAATGGCTGGAGGCAACAAGGGTACAATACTAAGTACACACTTTTTTTTCTAAGATGATTCAAGTAAAAAGTGCCATCCCTATTTTGACGGATATGGTTTTTATTAGACAGAGGAAAATCACTATATACTAACCCTGTAAATATTTCAAACAAGAAGATATCCGCTTTGCACTTATTAGCATTTTTTATCAAATAAAAAAGCCTGAAAATCAACATAAGTCATTGATTATCAGGCTTTTAGTGGTGTGGGCCGGGATCGAACCGGCGACACAAGGATTTTCAGTCCTTTGCTCTACCGACTGAGCTACCGCACCTTAGCTTTTTTAGTTCCTGAAATTCGGTAGAATGTTAATTTCAACCCTAGCTCCAATCCCTAAAGGGCTGCAAATATAAGGGCATCGAGCAATATTCAGAAATTATCCACAAGTTTTTTAAAAATAAACACTGCGGGTGCCTGAATGGTGCTTTTTAAAACTCACAATTCTTTGGTGTTCTTGCAAATGCAATCACATCTCTAATATTGGTCATTCCTGTAACAAACTGTACCATACGCTCAAAACCCAATCCAAATCCTGCATGCGGAACCGATCCAAAACGACGTGTATCTAAATACCAACTCATTTCTTCTAACGGAATATGCATAGCAGTCATTCTTGCTTCTAATTTTTCTAGGCGCTCTTCACGTTGGCTTCCTCCTACAATTTCACCAATACCTGGTGCTAAAATATCCATTGCTGCTACGGTTTCTTTTCCTGGCTCGCATCCATCATTTAGGCGCATGTAAAATGCTTTGATGGCTGCTGGATATCCAGTTACAATTACTGGTTTTTTAAAATGCTTTTCAACCAAATAACGTTCGTGTTCGCTTTGCATATCTATGCCCCAACTAACATCGTATTTGAACTTTTTCTTTTTATAATGTGGAGAGTCTAATAATATTTGAATGGCTTCGGTATAAGTAATTCTTTCAAATTGATTTTCTACTACAAATTTCAATTTTTCTATCAAGCCCATTTCTGCTCTTTCGTTTTGTGGCTTCTGTTTTTCTTCTTCTGCCAAACGCGCATCTAAGAATTCTAGGTCTTCCATATTATGCGCCATTGCATAACGAATTAGGTATTGAATAAATTCTTCTGCCAAATTCATATTGTCTTCAATATCATGGAATGCCATCTCTGGTTCTATCATCCAGAATTCGGCTAAATGCCTTGCTGTGTTTGAGTTTTCGGCTCTAAACGTAGGACCGAAAGTATAAATTTCACTAAAGGCCATGGCACCTAGTTCTCCTTCTAATTGTCCGCTTACAGTAAGGTTGGTACTCTTGCCAAAAAAGTCTTCTTTAAAATTAATGCTATTGTCTTCGTTGCGTGGCGTTGCATCAAATGGTAAAGTAGTTACACGAAACATTTCGCCGGCGCCTTCTGCATCGCTCGATGTAATAATTGGCGTGTGTAAATAAATAAATCCTTTCTCGTTAAAGAATTGGTGCACCGCAAATGCCAACGAATGACGCAAGCGAAATACCGATCCAAACGTATTGGTTCTAAAACGTAAATGTGCTATTTCACGCAAAAATTCTAAGCTATGTTTTTTGGGTTGGAGGGGATATTTTTCTGCATCACTATCACCCAACACTTCTAGCGTTGTTGCTTTCAATTCTACTTTTTGTCCCTTGCCCAAAGACGGCACTAATTCACCAATTACTTTCAACGAAGCGCCCGTAGTAATTCTACGCACAGTTGCATCATCTAATAAGCCAAGTGCTACTACAACTTGTAAATTATTATTCGTACTGCCATCGTTTAAGGCAATGAATTGGTTATTGCGAAAACTACGCACCCATCCCATTACCGTTACTGTTTGCTCGCTTGGCTCCAAGGCCATCAACGCCTTAATTTTTGTTCTTTTGTTAAACATCGCTAATTAATTCTGGTTTCTGTTTGATAAAGACCTTTGGGTGCAGCCACCTAGTATCCAATTCAATATCTGGCCCAAAGATAACCAAACAAGCCGCAGTTGGCTAGTTATTGACCAGTTCTTCGTTAAAAACCCACAAAAAATTCTTTTTTTTCAATTTTCTAGCTTAACATTGCAATGGAAACCGAACTGATTGGGTCTTTACTTAAATCCCCACACGTTAGTTTATCTTCTTTCCAATCAAAAAATTTCAAAACACCTTTCTGAGTTCAAACCCCCTTAGACTGGATTTATTAATCGACAAACAGCTTCTTCTTATTAACTGAATTTATGTACGACATCCTGCAATTGAACGACATGTTGCTGCCTGAGCTGCAAGACCTTGCAAATCAGCTTGCTATCCCTGGCTTTAAAAAATTAGACAAAAAAACATTGATTTACAAAATACTTGATGGGCAAGCAGTGCAAGCCAGTGAAGTGAAAGACGAGCCTAAGAAAAAAGCTGCACGTCCTCGCAAACCCATCACCGTTAAAACATCTACCGCTAATGGTACTGAGGAGGCCGAAGTAATGGAGCCTACTCCTGCTGTTGAAGAAGTTGTTCCAGAACCTGTTGCTCCTGTTGTTGTAGAAGCAGCAATTGCGCCTGCGCAACAACGCCCTACCAGACCTGCAAATCAAAAAAGAGTTCCTTTGCCACGCAACAAACCGCGTACAGAAGAAGCCCCTTCAGAAGCAGGTTCAGAACTAGCACCTGGCGAAGCACAGCCAACCGCAGAACAACAACCTTCTACAGAAACAACTCCTGGCGAAGAACAACAACAAGGCGAAAACGAAACAGCTGTTACCGAAGCAGCACCGCAACATCGCTACCCACAACAAAGAAAAGAACCTGCATTTAATATTGAATTTGAAGGTGTTATTTTAGGAGAAGGTGTTTTAGAAATGATGCCAGACGGCTATGGTTTCTTACGTTCTTCCGACTACAACTATTTATCGTCTCCAGATGATGTATATGTGTCTCCATCTCAAATAAAATTATTTGGATTAAAAACAGGCGACACAGTTCATGGAGCAGTTCGTCCTCCAAAAGAAGGCGAAAAATATTTTGCTTTATTAAAGGTTGACAATATCAATGGCAAGCGCCCCGACGAAGTGCGTGACCGCGTTCCGTTCGATTATTTAACACCTTTATTTCCTTTCGAAAAATTAAACCTGTTCACTACTTCTAATAATTACAGCACACGTATCATGGATATTTTTACGCCGATCGGTAAAGGTCAGCGTGGATTAATTGTGGCACAACCTAAAGTGGGTAAAACCATGTTGTTGAAAGAAGTAGCCAACGCTATTGCAGCCAATCACCCAGAAGTTTATTTGATGGTGGTATTGATTGACGAGCGTCCTGAAGAGGTTACCGATATGGAACGTAGTGTTAGGGCAGAAGTTATTGCATCAACATTCGACGAGCCTGCAGAAAAACACGTGAAGGTTTCTGCTATTGCTTTACAAAAAGCAAAACGCTTAGTTGAGTGCGGACACGATGTAGTTATTTTATTAGATTCAATTACACGTTTAGCGCGTGCACACAATACAGTTGCACCTAGTTCTGGTAAAGTTTTATCGGGTGGTGTGGAAGCAAATGCGTTGTTAAAACCAAAACAATTTTTTGGTGCTGCACGTAAAATTGAAAACGGTGGATCCTTAACCATTTTAGCAACTGCCTTAATTGAAACAGGTAGTAAAATGGATGAGGTAATTTTTGAAGAGTTCAAGGGTACTGGTAATATGGAATTACAACTCGACAGAAAATTAGCCAACAAAAGAATTTATCCTGCCATTGATTTGGTTAGTTCATCAACACGTCGCGACGATTTATTACTCGACAAAGAAGTGTTGGGCCGCATGAATATTTTGCGTTTGTTCTTAAACGATATGAACCCAGAAGAAGCAATGAACGAATTACTAAAACGTATGCGCGGAACAAAAAGCAACGAAGAATTTTTAATGAGTATGAATCGATAATCAATTCTATACTTTCAATAGATTACAAAAAAGAAGCGGTTCAAAATTTTGAACCGCTTCTTTGTTGTTGGTAACCGAAAGAATGTTTGGATATCTAAGAATACGTTACTCAACAGCTTTTAATGATTTAAATAAAAGGATTCACACGCAACCTCTAAAAGAAAACATATTTAATATTTTCTTTTATCCTATTTGGTGTAATAAACATTCGATTTTTTACCCGCTTTTATTGCAACAAATAAGTATCGAATAATTTTAAAATGCGTTTGTATTCATCCGTCCAACTACTTGGCTCTACAAATCCATGGTCTTCTACCGGATAAACCGCCAACTCCCAATTGTCTTTTCCTAATTCAATTAATCGTTGAGACAATCTTACAGCATCCTGAAAATTTACATTCAAGTCTACCATACCATGACAAATTAATAAATGATTTTTTAATCCGCCAGCAAAATTAATGGGCGATGATTTTGCATAAGCAATACTATCGTTTACTGGTTCGTTTAAAATATTAGAAGTATAACCATGGTTGTAATGCGCCCAATCGGTAACCGGCCGTAATGCAGCGCCAGCCTTGAATACATTGGGTTGGGTAAACAATGCCATCAAGGTCATAAAGCCGCCATAACTTCCACCATACAAACCAATTTTGTTCGAATCAATTCCCATATTTTTTACCAAATATTTTGCGGCGTCTACTTCGTCGTCTAAATCTTTTCCGCCCATGAATCGATAAATACCCGTGCGCCAGTCTCTTCCATATCCACTACTTGCGCGGTAGTCAATATCAATTACGGTATATCCTTTATCGGCCAATAAATTATTAAACATTTGTTCTCTAAAATAACTACTCCACCAATAGTGTACGTTTTGTAAATAACCCGCACCGTGTACAAATATTACTGCTGCTTTATTTTTTGTGCCAGGTTTTGGTTCATATATTCTGGTATAAATATTTTGTCCATCGCGCGCTACAATGGTTTTTATTTTGGTATCTCTCCAAGCATATTTTTTAAATTCTTCGCTAGCTGCTTTATCGGTAATTTGTTTTGGTTTTTTTCCGGGTTCGTTTTCTTGAATAAATAATTCCCAAGGTTTATTAATATACGAATACCTAAATGCAATCCATTTTTCATCGGGCGATAAACTTATTTCGTAACCACCTAATTGATTGGTTATTTTTTCTTTTTGTGTGCCGTCTGTTTTTATGCGATACCAATTTTGTTGACCAGGATGCGCTTCGTTAGATAATAAATAAAAATATTTTTTATTGCTACTTAATACCAAATTTTGAACTTCATATTTTCCTTGCGTTAATGCTTTTTTTGTTGCAGTACGCAAATTATAAACATACAAATGCGAGTAACCACTTGCTTCGCTTTGATAATAAATACAGCTATCATTTACCCATCCAATATTAGCGCCATATCCACCGCCACCAACACCGGGTCCACCAATCCAAGCTTCGTCTCTTTGTCTATCTAATAAAGCAAGCTTTCCTGTTGCTAGATCTACTTGCATGATCCATCGGTCTTTATTGTCTTGCGAACGAATATCTACTACCGCAGCTGTGCCCGCATCATTCCAATAAGGTCCTACAATTATTAAACTTCTAGGCATTGGTTTTTTGCCTGCATATTTTTGAGGATAGTCTTTTACATAATCTGGTTGATCTGTAATTCCTGGTATTGAATCGGTAATAATAGGATATACTTTTTCTTTTTTTCTATCGTATAAATAGCTTTCGTATTTTCCTAAAGCATTACCCACTTTTGTGCGTCCGGGTAAGTCTGTGGTATAACCTGTTTCGGCTAAATAATCTGGAACAATGGTATTTTTAGAAGGAGCGGGCGCTTGATACAAACGATAACTTATATAACGTCCGTCGGGGCTGATCAATAAATTTTGTAAATTTTTATCGGCAATATTGATTGTTTTTAAAGTGTCGGTTTCCTTGTTGTTTTTTAAAAACGCATCTCTTTGTTCTTTTTTATTTTTTCTATCGCGCAACACTTCGGAAAGTTGTAATTGGTTCTGTTGCAACCATTGGTCTTGTCCGCCAACAGACTGGCCTTGTCTTGCTCCCGCATCTTGTCGGGGGCCCATTCCACCACCTCTGCCGCCACCCATAAAGCTTGCAACTGCTGGCGCCGATTCTGTTCCCTTAATGATATTAGTTATTTGCTCAGTAGTTCCTGTTTGAATATTCCAAGCATACAAGTTTTGGCTTCTGGCATACACCAACCAATTATCATTATTTACAAACCGAGGATTGCTTTCATAATCTTCTGTTTGTGTAATACGCGTGGTTTTATTTGATTTCAAATCCAATAAAAACAAATCGCCGCGATACACATAGGCCATTAAGCTGTGGCTATTATTATAAGTACCATTAGAAACTGCCGATGATTTTTGTGTGGCTAAATAATTGGCCTTGTCAATTTGGCCACCATTCAATGAAAATTGGTATGAAGAATCTGCTGCTGCGCCCGTTGGGTTCCAATTAAAATACACCGATTTGCTATCTGCACTCCAAAAAACCCCAGACGGAGAGGAGCCCATCCACTTTGGATCTTGCATGATTTTTTCAACCGTTAATTGTGCTTGGGCAATTCCACTAAATATAATGGCAAAGAAAAGAATGGATAAACGCATAAAATAAGTTTGTATCCTAAAACTATTCAATGCTGTTTATACTATTAAAAATAATTGATGAAATTTTATAGATTATTTGTTTATAATATGTATATAACTATAAATCAATCTGTTTTATTTATAATACCCGGTTCTTTCTATTTCTTCTTGTACTTTTTCGGGCAATAAATAGCGCACAGACTTGCCTTCTTTAATGGCATGGCGGATATCGGTAGCGGATATTTCAAGTAGCGGTGCTTTTAATATTTGCAGTTTTGCGCCATAATCATTCTCAACCTTAAAGCCTGGTCGTTCATAAATAATAAAAGAATAGCCTTTAACTAAGCCTTCAAAATTTTTCCAGCGAGGCAGGTTTTGAAAACTATCACTACCCATTATAATAGAAAACTGGTGCTGGGGATATTTTTCTGTGAGATAGGTTAAAGTGTCAATGGTATAAGAGGGGCGCGGTAGTTTGAACTCAAAATCTACGGCTTTTAACTGCGAATTTCCTTCTACGGCTAATTGAACAAGGTGTAAACGATGGTACTCGTTAAGTAATACACCAGAGGGTTTCAGCGGATTTTGAGGAGACACCACAAACCAAACTTGTTGAATATCGGCATGGTTTGCCACATGGTTCCCTATAATAAGGTGTCCTATATGTATGGGATTAAATGAGCCGAAATAGAGTCCAATATTCATTGAAAGAATTGATTGGTGGTTAATGGGGCAGTTCTTTTACAAAAATACTGTGCGCTTCACTGATGCGTAAACTTAAATGATACCCAGCCACAGAGATTGAAATAGGATCACCCATTGGGGCTTTTTGTTCTACTTTAATAATTTCGCCTGGCACACAACCCATTTCCATCAGCTTAATAAAGATCTCGTCTTTTTCAAAAGACATGATCTCTGCTTTTTGACCTGAGGCTAATTCCGACAATCTTTTCATTTATTGTTAGTTCACTGGTATATTTTGCAAAGGTAATGAGCATCGCATGCAAATAGTTACGAATTTTGGAGTAAGCAACACAACTATGGCAAATACCCAATTTACTTCCGCCGACCGACCATTTAGGTTTACCAATAAAACCCAACTCAAGAATTTTGTGGATGGGATTTTTGTAAAAGAGAAGCAGGGCCTAGAAAGTTTGGTATATGTTTTTTGCTCCGATGCGTTTTTGCTAAACATCAATAATACCTTTTTACAACACGATTACTATACAGACATCATCAGTTTTAACCTTTCTGAGCAGCCAAAACAGCTAATTGGTGAAATTTATATCAGTATAGATCGGGTAAAAGACAACGCAATTCAACTAAAAACCAGTTATTCCAACGAAATGCTTCGGGTAATTTTTCATGGCGCCCTCCATTTATGTGGTTATAAAGACAAAACCAAGGCAGATATTGCCATGATGCGCAGCAAAGAAGACTATTATTTAGCGTTATACCTTAAAACAATTAAGGCCTAATGTTCCACGTGGAACACGGCAATATTCAAACACACCCCAAAAACAACCAAAGCAGACGTCCTTCCAAAACAAGTTTACCCTAATGTTCCACGTGGAACACCTTATTTGTCAAGAACCAAAAGGGGATAGGGGTTTTCATAAGAACCTTTGGTTAACCTGTTTTATCGGTGCCTTGTATTTAAATTTAGTTTTTTTGATGGGCGAGTAACCATCTGGAACATCTTTAAAAGGAATAATAGGCGGTAATTAGTAATTGGGTGTTGTAAAACAGGGATGATATTAATGTTCCACGTGGAACACTTCTATATTCAAACACAGCCCAACCAATCAAAGAGGTATTCCACCAGAAACGGGTTTGAACAAATGTTCCACGTGGAACAACCAAATATCTAGACCTAAGTAAACAAACAAAAACACATCCTTCCTACACAGGTTTAACTAAATGTTCCACGTGGAACACCCTTTTTATACTAAACCATCGGGTTAAATCGTTCTTAGTAGCCTTGAATATTTAAAAACAGGTAATTCATCTCGTAAGTATCTTTGCCCTATGTTTCCAAATTATGATGTGATAGTAGTAGGTGCCGGTCACGCCGGTTGTGAGGCAGCAGCTGCTGCCGCAAACTTGGGTAGTAAGGTTTTGTTGGTGACCATGAATATGCAAACCATTGCTCAAATGAGTTGTAATCCTGCCATGGGTGGAATTGCCAAGGGTCAAATAGTTAGAGAGATTGATGCTTTGGGTGGATATAGCGGAATTGTTACCGACCTAAGCACCATTCAATTTAGGATGTTAAATAGGAGTAAGGGTCCGGCCATGTGGAGTCCGAGGGCACAAAGCGACAGAATGTTATTTGCTGCTAAGTGGCGCGAGATGCTAGAACAGACGCCAAACGTAGATTTCTATCAAGACATGGTGCAGTCTATATTAATTAAAGACAACAAGGCCTGTGGTGTGGTAACTGGAATGGGGCACGAAATTCATTCTAAGGCGGTGGTAGTTACTAGTGGAACTTTCTTAAATGGCGTAATTCATATTGGTGAGAAAAGATTTGGCGGTGGGCGAGTAGCAGAAAAAGCGGCCACGGGAATCACCGAACAATTGGTGGCACTAGGTTTTGAGAGTGACCGATTAAAAACAGGAACCCCTCCTAGGGTTGACGGTCGTAGCCTAGACTATAGTAAAATGGAAGAGCAAAAAGGCGATGAAGAAATTGTAGGCTTTTCTTATTTAGACGTTGAGCGAGTTAAACCAAACAACCAACGCAGTTGCTTTATTACTTACACAAACACAGAAGTTCACGATATTTTAAAAACAGGTTTCGACAGAAGTCCTATGTATCAGGGCAGAATTGAGGGCGTTGGTCCGAGGTATTGTCCAAGTATTGAAGACAAAATCAATCGCTTTGCCGACAGAGACCGCCACCAAATATTTGTAGAACCAGAAGGGTGGAATACGGTGGAGATTTATGTAAACGGATTTTCTACCTCTTTGCCCGAAGAGGTGCAACACCAAGCACTTCGGCTGATTCCTGGTTTTGAAAACTGTAGAATTTTTAGACCTGGTTACGCTATTGAATACGATTATTTTCCACCAACACAATTACAGTATTCTTTAGAAACAAAGGGTTTGCCCAACCTGTTTTTTGCCGGACAAATTAACGGAACAACCGGTTACGAAGAAGCAGCCTGCCAAGGATTAATGGCCGGAATTAATGCGCACCAGAAAACAAGAAATCTTGAGCCCTTTGTATTAAAAAGAAGCGAAGCATATATTGGTGTTTTAATTGACGACTTAATTAGCAAAGGAACCGACGAACCTTATAGAATGTTTACGAGCCGCGCTGAGTTTAGAACACTGCTCCGTCAAGACAATGCCGACATTCGATTAACCGAAAGAAGTTTTAATCTTGGACTAGCTTCGGCAGAAAGAATGCAAAAGGTTTCGGAGAAAATAAAACAAGTAAAATCAGTAAAAGATATATTATTAGAATTTAGTATATGTCCTGAAGATATCAATCATTATTTTACAAAAATTGGTTCTGCAATTATTACTGAAAAACAAAAAGCAGCAAGACTTTTATTGCGACCAAATGTTTCATTAGCAGAAATGAAAAATGAAGTTCCTGCATTACAAGAAGTATTAAGCAATGCAACAAATGATGATATTGAACAAGCAGAAATTCAAATAAAATATGAGCGATATATTGAGAAAGAAAACGAACTCGTAAACAAAATGAGTTTGATGGAAAATTTAATTATTCCTGATAATTTTAATTACGATAATGTATCGGCAGTATCTAACGAAGCGCGACAAAAATTTAAAGAAATCAAACCAAGAACACTCGGACAAGCAAGTAGAATAAGTGGCGTGAATCCTAGTGATGTTCAAATATTAATGGTGTATATGGGTAGATAATTAAAGTATATATTTAACAAATAATAAAAATACCTTTTTATGTTCATTGCAATCCCACAACAAAAAATGCGCACATTATTTTCTATTTGCTTAATAGCATTTTTAATAACATTTAGTGCTTGTAAAAATGAGTCACAAAAAAACAGTGTTGCCTCTAACTATTATGCAGCAGTGGATTCAGGCGTTCAAGTTGCGGGTATCAAACTAATTGACGTCAACACACCGGTTGGAAAATTTAAAGTATGGACAAAAAGAATTGGAAATAATCCTACCGTAAAAGTTTTGTTATTACACGGCGGCCCAGCAATGACGCACGAGTACATGGAATGTTTTGAAAGTTTTTTTCCTGCAGTAGGATTTGAAATGTATGAGTACGATCAACTAGGTTCTTTCTATAGCGACCAACCAAAAGATAGCAGCTTGTGGACCACAGCAAGATTTGTTGAAGAAGTAGAACAAGTGAGGGTTGCGCTGAAACTAAATAAAGATAATTTTTACTTATTAGGAAATTCTTGGGGTGGAATTTTAGCCATGGAATATGCGTTGAAATATCAACAAAACCTAAAAGGATTAATTGTATGTAATATGATGGCTAGTATTCCTGATTATGCAAAATACAATGCAGTTTTAAGAAAAGAAATGCGTCCATCTCTTGTTGATTCATTACAGAAATATGAAGATAAAAATCAATTTAGTGATCCAGTTTATCAGCAATTGGTTTTATCGGAATATTATAACAAACACCTTTGTCGTTTACCAGAATTTCCAGACCCAGTTAACAGAAGTTTCAAACACGTAAACGAAGAAATTTATGTGATGATGCAAGGACCTAGTGAGTTTAAAGTGGGTGGTCGTTTGTTACCTTGGGATATTAAAAAAGACTTACCTAAAATATCTGTTCCAACACTTACTGTTGGTGCTAAGTTTGATACCATGGATCCAGAACACATGAAATGGATGAGTACACAAGTACAACACGGTTCGTATTTATATTGCCCGAACGGAAGTCATTTAGCTATGTGGGATGACCAACAAGTTTTTATGAATGGCGTTATTGCATTTATTAATGGCGTAGAAAAAGCATCAAACAAATAAATAACATTCAACCGCTCATCCTTTTTTAAAACAAAATATTTTTAAGGAGTTCAATTAATAAGTAGATTTAAGTTCTTAGAAATAAATCTATCTTATGCGTAAAATTAAATTCCTTGTATTAGGGCTATTATTGTCGTCCTTAATACAAGCACAAGAATCATTTCCGGTAAACGGTGTGGCCGATAAAAGAAACGGCTGTTATGCTTTTACCAATGCCAAAATTGTAAAAGATGCTCAAAACACTATTACTAACGGCGTACTAATAATTAAAGAAGGGAAAATAATTGCCGTTGGAGAATCCGGAACAGCTATACCAAAAGAAGCTGTGGTTATTGATTGTAATGGAAAATATATTTATCCTTCCTTTATTGATATTTATAGTGATTACGGTGTTGCTGCTCCAACTAGAGAGCGTGGCGGATTTAACTTTAATGCACCGGCACAGTTAACATCAAACAACAAAGGTGCTTATGGTTGGAATCAAGCCGTTCACCCAGAAACCGATGCGGCAAAATTGTTTAATGCCGAAGAGGGTAAAGCAAAAAGTTTACGCGATATAGGTTTCGGAACCGTTCTAACGCATTTAAAAGATGGCATCGCACGCGGTACTGGCGTAGTTGTTACACTTGCTAACGAAAAAGAAAACCTAGTAGTTGTAAAAGAAAAAGCATCTGCACACTATTCATTTAGTAAAGGAACTTCCTCCCAATCTTATCCTAGTAGTGCAATGGGTAGCATAGCATTGTTGCGTCAAAATTATCTAGACGCTAAATGGTATGAAACAAAACCAAGCAAAGAAGGCTTGAATCTTTCACTGCAAGCTATCAACAATAACAAAAGCCTTCCACAAATTTTTGAAGCCGAAGATAAATGGTCTGACCTAAGAGCCGATCGTATTGGAAAAGAATTTGGAGTACAATACATAATTAAAGGCGGTGGCAACGAATACCAACGCGTAAAAGAAATTGCGGCAACCAAAGCCACTTATATTATTGGATTAAATTTTCCGCAAGCAATGGACGTAGAAGATCCTAGTGATGCGCGTTCTGTTTCTTTAGCAGATATGAAACACTGGGAACTTGCTCCAACAAATGCTGGTGCAATGGAAAAAGCAGGTATTCCTTTTTGTTTAACTACCGCTGATTCTAAAGCCCTAAACACGTTTATGACGAATTTGAGAAAAGCTATTGAAATGGGCTTGTCTGAAACGCGTGCATTAGAAGCATTGACCAAAACACCCGCAACCGTTTTAGGAATTTACGATGCTGTTGGAAGTATTGAAACCGGAAAGCGTGCCAACTTTATAATTAGTTCGGGTCCTATCTTTTCAGAAAAACTACTTTATTACAAAACTGGGTAGATGGTAATAAATATGGTATTAAAGAAGATACTTGGTTTGATGTGAAGGGAAATTATACACTGTCTATTCATACAGCAAACGGGCCTATCAAATACACCTTGGATGTTAAAAACACTAGTACCGCAAATGTTATTAATAAAGATACACTAACCGGTAAATTTAGTTTTGATGGAAAAATGGTGAAACTAAACTTTTCACCAGTTGCACCAAGAAAAGCTCCTGCAAGGGCTGCTTCAACAAACGAAACGCCAAGCCCTGAACGTGGCGCAGGTGGAAGAGGAGCTGGTGGATTTGGTGGTGGCGCTAGTGCCGCAACACAATATCGCCTTAGTGGTGTAGCCAACGGAAACAGTTGGAGCGGAACCGGAGAAGATACTGCCGGACACGCTATTACATGGTCTGCAGTCTATGACTCAACACAGGCGCTTGTTTCTTCAGACTCTAGTAGAAAAAGACCTTCTTTTCCTCAGCGATTAGCAAAAGTTACCTATCCGTTTGATGGATATGGATGGGAAGTACAACCAACAGCCGAAAACTTATTAATTAAAAATGCTACTGTTTGGACTAGTGAAAAAGAAGGAAAATTATTAAATACCGATGTATTAATTAAAGAAGGGAAAATTGCCAAAGTTGGTAAAAACCTATCCGATGCAAGTGCAAGAGTTATTGATGGAACCGGCAAACACGTAACCGCTGGAATTATTGACGAGCACTCACATATTGCAGCGGCCTCAATTAACGAAGGCGCACAATCAGTTACTTCTGAAGTTAGAATTGGAGATAATTTAAATCCTGAAGACGTTAATATTTATCGCCAA
>CAIKZP010000212.1 GCA_903831935.1 uncultured Bacteroidota bacterium
GGTCTGGCGGGGGTATCTGGAACGCAAATTCGCCAAAAAGTTTCACCGGTTTTGTCGCGTGTATAGCTGGCAAAACCCAAGTCTTGTAGGCGTCGAAGTGCGGTGTAAGCGGTACTTTTCCCGATGTTGACGGACTGGGCAATATCACCCGCGCGGAGCTTCCACTGTGGGGGCAGAGATAACAAGTAATTGAGTACGGCACTGTCACGGGGTTTTAGGCCGTCATAGTGGCGATTGTAGCGAAACAGCGCATTAGGCAGCGCGGTGAAATCAGTGGTGACAGCAGGGCGTAAAATATTGGCAGGGGTTATCATAGCAAAAGCCTCCTCTTTCTATGCCCTTGCAATCAACCCGCTATATGATAAAATTCATATGCATTGTTGTATTCGATAAGAACTTCTTATCGACATGCAAGAACATAAAATATTTTTAGTATTTAAAAGCCCGCGCTTCTGCCAAGAAATGTAGCGGGCTTTTTTATGTCCGTTGTTTTTGTATTTAGGGCTACGTTTCATCGAAAATAGCCACCAATAGCGAGTTAATTTACTCTTTTTTTCGCCACTTTCAAAAATAATTTTTTCTTACGTCGTTTTTTCTTGTTTTTTTTTGGCAGTTTTTAAACAAACAACGTGAAAGCCTTGTGCGGTTTTTTATTTTTAAATCAATTTAAAGCGGTTTTCTTTCCACTCCGCTCCATCGACGAGTCCTTCGTCATATTTCTTTTTATAGTCATAGAAAAACGGGATGAATCCGCTGGTGTTCTGTTGTGTTCCGTTTTTGTGTACTGGGGAATAGTAAAGCCAGCTTGTGCATAAAAGCGCTGTCATACCAGTTTGATGATGTGTAAGTTTGATGGACAAATAATGTGTCCTTGCTTGAATTGGGGAGGTAGTGCTGGATAATTTTTCCTGCCTCTGAAATTAATACAAATTAACAAGTCCAGAACAATCGCTTTTTTACCGCCTAATTTAGTTATATTGGCACTCTAAGCCAATTTCTATCACTACCCATTACACGTGTAAATTAATTCAACCCAAGTTTCCGTAAGGGCGTCATTAAATAGCACATTTATAGGTCGGTAAAATAATATCGAAATATCTTGCTATATAAATAAAATTATGCTATAGTTACTCATGGGCGAAATATTTATCTTAAAAAATAAACATTTTATTGGCAATTGTAAGTTATGCGGGAAAACACTCAATGATGGTTTTATTTGTTATGGTTGGTCTTTATACAAATTGGGGGATTAGATAGATAATCTTGTTACACAACATAGAAATTGTCACTTCTTATGTAACACAATGTTTAAATAAATTATTTTAAGATTATAGAAATAGAGGAAATTTAATGACGAATAAAATGAAAAATCTAACTTAAAAGGAGATCGAAAAAAACGGTACGAAGGATTTACACCTAAGCGAAAATCAAATAGAAAAGAATCAGAACAATAAGAAATATACCCAGCATTGGCGGCTGAGCCGAAACTGCTAGTGAAGAACCCTGATAAAAAAAGGAGGATATCGAAGATGAAGACTTAGACACGACAGTAATTAAATTTTATTAAACCCCAATCTCAATTTTTTATAAAAATATAAAGGAAATACTCAATGCAAACACAA